>JAMOMJ010000472.1 GCA_027067135.1 Cyclobacteriaceae bacterium | reverse complement strand
TCTAGCTTGGCGTACTAAATCATTTACCAGTTCACTTTTACTTGAATACTCTTCGCTATCGACCTGAGTTTTTAACCAGTCGTCATTGGGTTGTGTGAATGAAATACTTTGTCTTGTCATAATATTGATTTTATGATGTAAATATACACCATAAGTACATCGAATGCAAAAAAAGTACTGTCCGAATGTAAGCTACTATTTATCGACTTCTGTTTTATCGTTGGTAACGGCCTTGCATAAACGTCTGTGGCGGATTTTCAACCAGTGAACTTTCAGCAAAGAGCCTAAATTTAGTTAAAAATACAAATATGTCAGAATACCTTTGAACCTCCATAGCGATTTATGCGTTGTGTGTGCCTTGAATGGTAAATATAAATTCTTTTTATAAGAAGATTCAGAGGGCGAGAGTACCTTGCGCTGGGTTAGAGCCTAGAAGCATTAGTAAGTCGCAAGTTGGTTTCTCGTGAGGGATGCAGTGAAGTAAGCGAGACTACAAAAGTCTGAACTGACGAACAGTATCTTAAAGCTTTCATAACGAAGTCCCTTGCGGATTTAAGGTTATTATAAGAAATAGCTTCTTAATGTATAAATTACTAAGATTTTTTTTAAGTCTATTAATTGGGTTCAGGGTAGTGCCTTTGCTTACGCTATCGCTGTGGCGGCCTTCCTTTCGATAAAATAGTTACGGGTTTATGAAATCAGGGGAATGAAGATTATTGTCTTGGTCAACTTTTGGTTTGTTCAATATGTGATTTGATAATATGTATAAACTTTTTTCTATGCATTAACAAGAAATAATGCTGAGTTCCATCTTTCATTTTTATAACAAATTTCCAAGGAAAAATGAGTACGTATTGTAATTTATTAACAGACTTTATATCCTTATAATAAAGCAAAAGGTCTTGTTGATTCTTGTCTATATTTTTTCGTATATATCTTGCCTTTTCATTATCTAGCCTAATAAAGCCATCTTCAGTTTTAAACATTAAAACATTATAAAACCCACTTCCTCCTCCTTTTAGTCTGGTAACAAACTGGTTGTAAGTTGGTTGCAAGCTTGATTCTAAAGAATAGAAACAAAAAAATATTATTAGAACTGTCTTTAACATCAAAATAATAACAGTTTAAAGTAAAGATTTATCGCCTGCAATTGAGATTGGCTTATGATATTAAAAAAGCAGAACCACATTGTTTGGAGAATACTAAATTATCTGGAAATAAATCTACTAACAAACGTTTGCTATTTACTCTAATCTGTATTTAGTTCCAATAAAAAGATGATTTTTACTGGAATTCAACTATTTATAATCATTCTAAATAAAGATGGTTTTACAGCAAGTGAACTGAATTACAGCGTGATATCCATTTATGTAATTCGAAAAATGCCGAATATGCAATAATTTGCTATTCATTTAGCTTGCAAATGGCAGTTGCAAAATAGTAGATTTGTGCTTGCTTTTGCAAAAAGTGAAAATTAATACACTAACTTAAGTATGGCGTCTAAGCATTCAATTAAACGAAACTTCAAAGTATTTGTTGTTTTATTCTCTCTTTGGTTATCCTACGGCTCTCAGTCAGCTTTTGCACAGTCATCGGCTGTGCCTACTGATGCTGAAACGATAAAAACCGGAGAAAGTTTATTTAAACAAAACTGTAAAGCCTGCCACAGTGTGCAGAGCAGGGTTGTAGGACCAGCATTGAAAAATGTGTATGATCGAAAGGATTTGCCTTGGATTTACGCATTTGTTAAAAACCCAGCCAAGGTTATTAAAAGTGGCGATGAATATGCTGTAAAACTATTTGATGAGTATAATCAAATAGAAATGACTGGTTTTCCTTCATTTTCTGATGAAGAGATTGGGTCTATTCTGGCCTATATTAAAGACCAAACTGATAATGCCGTAGTGGCAGAGCCAGCTAAAGCCGATTTAAAAGCTGAACCTGCAGCATCTCCATCGCCTTATGTAAACACTATTATTATTGGGTCGTTGGTTGTACTAGTAATTCTATTTATAGTATTAGCATTAATTATTTCTAAACTTAGAAGATACTTATCTAATACAGAGTTATCTGAAGAAGACCAAGAGTATATTGCAAAACCTGATGGAATTTTTGCGACACTAAGAAATAAAGCACTAATAGGTATTGTAGCTGCAGTAGTTACTGCTGTTATTACTAAAGGCACAATCGATGCACTTTATACAGTAGGTGTTCAGCAAGGGTACGCACCAACACAGCCAATTAAATATTCACATAAAGTACACGCAGGAGATTATAAAATTGATTGTAATTACTGCCATACTGGTGTTCGTAAATCTAAAAACGCCAATATTCCTTCTCCTAATATTTGTATGAATTGCCACAGTGCTATTAATAAAGGTGCAAATACAGGTACTGAGGAAATTCAAAAAATTTATGATGCCGTTGAGAACAACACACCAATCGAATGGGTGAGAGTTCACAATTTGCCAGATTTAGCTTATTTTAATCACTCACAGCACGTTGAGGTAGGTAAAGTAGAATGCCAAACTTGTCACGGGCCTGTTGAAGAAATGGAAGTAGTGAAACAATATGCCAACTTAACGATGGGCTGGTGTATTAATTGCCATAGAGATACGCCTTTAAACACGAAAGGAAATGGGTACTATGACAAACTAGTGGAAATTCACGAAGGCAAAGGAGAGTTTACTGTTGCAGAAAACGGTGGACTGGATTGTGCTAAATGTCATTATTAATTATAAAGAAAAAACTCCAAGTTATATAACTGAACATGGAATCAACAAAAAAACAGTATTGGAAAGGTCTTGAAGAATTAGGCAAAGACCCTGAATTTGTGAAATATGCAGATAAAGAATTTCCAGAATACTTACCAACTAATAGTGAATTAGAAGAAACCGAAGCGGGAAGTACTCGTAGAGATTTTCTAAAATTAATGGGCTTTGGAATGGCCGCAGTTACGCTTGCTTCTTGTGAGGCACCAATTCGTAATGCTATTCCTTATGTAAATAAGCCTGTTGATGTAGATCCTGGTGTTCCTAATTACTATGCTTCTACCTATATGCAAGGAGGCGATTATGCCAGTGTTGTGGTAAAAACACGCGAAGGCCGCCCTATTAAAGTAGAAGGAAACAGGTTGTCAAAGATTTCTCAAGGAGGTACAAATGCTCAAATTGAAGCGTCTGTTCTTTCTTTATATGATAAAGAACGTTTAACTGCACCTCAAAAAGGAGGCAGTACAACAGACTGGGCTACGTTAGATAAAGAAGTAGCTACTAAATTAGCGGCAATTGCTGCTAAAGGTGGTCAAATCAAGTTGGTTGCTAATACTATTATGAGCCCAACTGCTTTAAAAGCAATTGAGGAGTTTAAAGCAAAATATGGTAATGTTGAATTAGTTCAATACGATACACAAGCCGCCTATGGTATTACAAAATCTAACCAAGAAGTATTTGGCTTAGCTGCTGTACCTAGCTATCATTTTGATAAAGCTGATGTAATTGTATCTTTTGACGCTGATTTCCTTGGTACTTGGATTTCGCCCATTGAATACACCAAAGGATATAGCAAAGGCCGTAAAATTGGCCCTAAAAAGAAAACAATGTCCAGGCATTACCAGTTTGAAAGCAACCTTTCATTAACTGGTGCAAATGCTGATTATAGAACTGGTATTAAACCATCCGAGCAAGGTAAAGCAGTTATTGCCTTATATAATGCGGTGGCAGCTAAAACAGGAGGTGCTTCACTTTCTGGTGGAGGCGATTATAAAAATCTTAAAAAGGCAGCAGGAGATTTGCTAAAAGCAAAAGGAAAGTCATTAGTGGTTTCTGGCTCTAACGACCCTGCCATTCAAACAGTAGTAGCTGGCATTAATGATATGTTGGCTAGTTACGGCACCACCATTACCTTAAACGATTATTCAAATGCTCGTAAAGGCGATGATGCTCAAATGAGTGCATTTATTGCCGATGCAAAAGCAGGTAAAGTTGATGCGGCTATTTTCTTAAGCAGCAACCCTGTGTATAACCACGCAAAAGGGGCAGAGCTAGCAGAAGCAATAAAGAAAATTGGTCTAACTGTTTCAACTTCTGATAGAAAAGATGAAACGGCTACTTTGGTTACTTATATTGCTCCTAACAATCACTTTTTAGAGTCGTGGGCAGATGCAGAACCAAAGAATGGTATGTTTAGTTTAGGGCAACCTACTATTTCACCCATCTTTAAAACTCGCCAAGAGCAAGAAAGCTTATTAGCTTGGTCGGGTAACTCCACAAGCTATTTCGATTATTTAAAAGCTAATTGGAAAGAGCGCTTTGGTGGAGGAAAAGAAGGCCTTTCATTCCAAGCTTTTTGGGATAAAATCTTACAAGATGGAGTGTATGAAGCGCCAGTAGAAGCCGTTGAGTATGCTGCTTCTATAAATGCTTCAGCAGCAGCTTCGTCTATTGCAAAGAATTATAAAGGAGATGGCTTTGAGCTGGCTCTTTATCAAAAAATAGCTATTGGCGATGGTACGCAGGCCAACAACCCTTGGTTGCAAGAAACACCAGACCCAATAACAAAAACTACGTGGGATAACTACGTAACTGTTTCATTAGCTGATGCAAAAGTATTAGGAATTACCGAATACGAAGGAAAATCAATTAAAGTTGATTTAACTGTTAACGCCCGCCTGCCGGACGGGCAGGGAGCAACTCACAGATTACCTGTTGTTATTCAGCCAGGCCAAGCAAAAGGTACATTAGGCCTTGCATTAGGTTATGGTCGTAAAAATGGAGGTAAAGTAGCCAATGGCCTAGGGTTTGATGCCAACGGGTTGGTAGGAATGCTAAACGGAGCAGCTTATTATAATGTAACCATAGGTGTAAACCTTGCAGCTACTGATGAAGCTTATCAAGTAGCTCGTACGCAAACGCACCAAACTTATATGGATCGTGGTAATGTTATTCAGGAAGCAACGCTTGCTGAATACCAAAAAGATCCGATGGCAGGTAGAGAAGTACCTATGATTTCTACCTGGCAAGACCAAGAGGATGGAAAGGTGAAATCTACAACTCTTTCTTTATGGAAAGGCCACGAATATCCTGATCACCATTGGGGGTTAGCCATTGATATGAACTCCTGTACAGGTTGTTCAGCATGCCACGTTTCGTGTGTAGCTGAAAACAATATTCCTGTAGTAGGTCGCCAAGAAGTTATAAACCGTAGAGATATGCACTGGATGCGTATTGATAGGTATTATAGTAGTAATGAAGAAGAATTAGCCAAAACAAGTGGCTTAATAGATAGATTGGCTGCCTTGGATATTGCTTCTGAAAACCCGGAAGTTACATTTCAACCCATGATGTGCCAGCATTGTAATAATGCAGGTTGTGAAACAGTTTGTCCTGTGGCTGCAACTACACACTCTACCGAAGGTCTAAATCAAATGGTGTATAACCGTTGTATTGGTACGCGTTACTGTGCCAATAACTGTGCATACAAAGTGCGTAGGTTTAATTGGTTTAAATACCACGATAATACGCAGTTCGATAAGAACTCTTCGATGAATAACGATTTGGGTAAAATGGTATTGAACCCAGATGTAACCGTTCGTTCAAGAGGGGTAATGGAAAAATGTTCGATGTGTGTTCAACGAATTCAATATGGTAAGCTAGAAGCCAAAAAAGAAGGTAGAAGAACCGTTGATGGTGATATTTCTACTGCCTGTGCTTCTGCTTGTCCTTCAGATGCCATTGTATTTGGAGATATGAATGACGACAACAGCATGATTTCTCAACTTCTTAGGATTAAGAATGAAGAAGGAGATTATGGGATTGATAAACAAGTAAATGAAGAAAGAGCTTATACTGTGTTAGAAGAAATTGGATCTAAGCCAAATGTTCTTTACTTAACTAAGATTAGAAATAAAGATAAAAACGAGTCTCACGCTTAATAATATAAGATTACACTATGCAAATATCACCTATACGTGAACCATTAATACATGGAGGTAAAACCATGCACGATGTGTCGGAAGACATCTGTAGGCAGGTTGAAGCTAAGCCATCAAAAGGATGGATGGCAGGTTTTGCTGTTTCATTAGCTATACTAAGTATTGGGTCAATCTCTGTTGGAGCTTTGCTCTGGGACGGTATTGGCGTTTGGGGACTTAATAAAACTGTAGGCTGGGCCTGGGATATCACCAATTTTGTATGGTGGGTAGGTATTGGTCATGCGGGTACGCTAATTTCGGCTGTACTGCTTTTATTCCGTCAGAAATGGAGAATGAGTATTAACAGGGCAGCAGAAGCGATGACCATTTTTGCTGTAATTTGTGCGTTAATGTTCCCTGGCCTTCATATGGGTCGTTTATGGTTAGGGTTTTATTGGGCATTGCCTTTACCTAACACATTTGGTTCATTATGGGTAAACTTTAACTCACCATTACTTTGGGATGTATTTGCGATCTCAACATACTTTACAGTTTCACTTGTATTCTGGTATGTAGGCTTAATTCCTGATTTTGCTACGATTAGAGATAGAGCAAAAGGAAAAGTTTCTAGAGCAATTTATGGCGGATTAGCTATGGGTTGGATGGGAGGCGCCAAAGATTGGTCTCGTTACGAGTCTGTATCTTTAATATTGGCTGGTTTAGCTACACCTTTAGTGCTTTCAGTTCATACCATTGTATCAATGGATTTTGCCACCTCAATCATACCAGGTTGGCATACAACTATTTTTCCTCCTTATTTCGTAGCAGGCGCAATTTTTTCTGGGTTTGCGATGGTGCTAACGCTAATGTTGGTTACTCGTAAGCTATTTAAATTAGAAGATTATATTACTATTCAGCATATCGAATTGATGAACATTGTAATTATAGTTACAGGTTCAATCGTAGGTATCGCTTATATAACTGAATTCTTTATTGCTTGGTATTCAGGCGTTCCTGGAGAACAATATGCATTTATTAATAGAGCAACTGGCCCTTATTGGTGGGCGTATGCTACTATGATGACTGCCAATGTAATTTCTCCTCAATTATTCTGGATTAAGAAAATAAGAACAAGTCTGGTATCCACTTTTGTTATCTCTATCATTGTAAACATCGGAATGTGGTTCGAGCGATTTGTAATTGTGGTTACATCAATTCATAGAGATTACCTTCCTTCGAGTTGGGCAATGTTTTACCCAACCAAGCATGATGTAGGTGTATATCTATTTAGTATAGGCTTCTTTCTTACAGCTTACTTATTATTTTCTAAGTATTTCCCTGTAATTAACATGGCCGAAGTTAAAAGCATTTTAAAATCTGACGGTGAAAAGATAAAATAATGGCAGTTGGAAAAAATTATTTAGTAGGAGTATTTGAAGACCCGGATGTAGTGCTGGATTCTATCAAATCAGTAAGAGAAAATGGTGTTAAAATTCACGAAGTATTTTCACCCCATGCAATTCACGGTATAGACGATTACCTTGGGTATAAACAATCTAGGCTGCCAATCGCTTCGTTTTTTTATGGATTGATTGGATGTTCACTTGCCTTGTTTACCATTTATTGGATGCTGGGTTTTGATTGGCCAATGATTATTGGTGGTAAAGATTTTGTTTCATTGCCTCCATTTATTCCTGTAACTTTTGAGTTTACAGTTTTGCTTGCTGCACACGGTATGGTGCTTACCTTTTTTATTGTAAGCGACCTAAAGCCTTGGGCAAAGCCTCCTGTATTTGATGAAAGATGTACCGATGATAAGTACATTATGGCCATTGATTTAGGTGAAAATAAAAAAAGCAAAGAAGAAATTAATAAGATGCTTTCAGATTCGGGAGCTTCTGAAGTTAACGAGAAGAACTTTAAGTAAAAAAAGCTTAATATGAAGTTTAATAAAGTATTTACACTTTTAGTTGCCTCTGGAGCAGCTTTATTAATCAGCTGTGGTGCTGGTAAAGATAATACAGGCTATGAGTATGCACCCAATATGTATCATTCGGTGGCTTACGAACCTTTGAAGCAAGTTAAAGATAAAGAATCTGGCCTTTGGGTTAATTCTACAGACGAGGAGATTGGTGAGTATTACAGTTCAAACCCAAATAATGAGTTTGAAATGAATATGCTTTTACCTGTTGAGGGGACAGTTAAAAGAGGAGATTTTCTTCCTTATCGAATTCCTAAAGACAGTTTAGCATTAGCTGCGGCAACATTAACAAACCCATTACCTAATACGAAAGAGGTATTAGCAGATGGAAAAGCACTTTACGGAAGATTCTGTAGCCATTGCCACGGTTCTAATGGAACTGAGCCAGGATTGGTTGGAGAACGATATGCAGGTGTACCTTCTTATACCTCGGCAGCTATTAAAAATGTTACCGAAGGACATATATTTCATGTAATTACACTTGGCAAAGGCCGTATGGCAGCACACGATTCTCAACTTAGCCAGGAAGAGCGATGGAAAATTGTTCGATATGTTCAAACCTTACAAAAGCAATAATCAGAAATTATGACAATTTCAGACGAAAGATTTGATTTTACTGCAAGTGCCAAAAAGAAATTGGCAATTACTATTGTAGCAGGTATTCTACTATTATTAGTAGGAATCTACTTAAATATTGCCAGTGTTAGCCATGATGGCGGGCATGCAACCTTACAAACAACGGTTACTAACGATTTAGTTGCTTTTAACGGAGCTAATGCAGAGCAGGCAGCAGGAGAACATCATGAAACTGCCACCTGGCTTAAAAGGCTTTATACTGATTTATGGATTAATAATGTATTCTTTGCTGGGTTAGGACTTATTGGGCTATTCTTTTTGACTTTACAGTATGTAACTCAATCGGCTTGGTCAACAGGGTTTTTAAGAATACCAACGGCAATGGCCAACTGGCTGCCAATTGCCGGAGTGTTAATGTTGGTGGTGTTCTTTTTAGGAAAGCACGACCTGTTTCACTGGACACATGAATACTTATACGACAAAGCAAGCCCTGAATATGATGCATTATTAGATGGTAAAAAAGGATTTTTGAACTTGCCTTTCTACCTTATCAGAATGGTGTTATTCTTTGGTGGTTGGACATTATTCTTCTATTACATTAAAAAGCGTGTATTTGCTGAGGATATAGAGGAACCGGGAGTTAAAAGATGGAAGCAGATTAGAGCCGCTTCGGCATGGTTTATTATTTTCTTTGGGTACTCTACTTCAATAGGAGCTTGGGATTGGGTAATGTCAATCGATCCTCACTGGTTTAGTACTTTGTTTGGGTGGTATGTATTTTCAAGCTGGTGGGTTTCTGGTTTAGCTTTAATCGCACTTATCGTTATCATTTTAAAAGAGAATGGATACCTATCCATAGTAACTGAAAATCACTTACACGATTTGGGCAAATTCGTATTTGGATTTACCATTTTCTGGGCCTACTTATGGTTCTCTCAGTACTTATTAATTTATTATGCCAATATTCCTGAGGAAACAGTGTATTATATCCAACGATTAACATCGGATAATTACAGAGCTGTTTTCTTTATTAACTTATTTATAAACTTCGTTTTCCCTTTCTTGTTTTTAATGACAAGAGATTCGAAAAGAAAACTAGCCACAATGAAAATAGCTGCTGTTATTATTATTGCAGGCCATTGGTTAGATTTTTGGTTGATGGTAACTCCAGGGGTTATGAAGTATGAAGGTGGCTTTGGTTTTATGGAAATAGGAACGGCCTTGATTTACTTGGGTACATTCTTATGGGTTACACTTAGTAACTTATCTAAGCACTCACTAATTGCAAAAAATCATCCAACATTGGAAGAAAGTTTGCATCATCATATTTAGACTATATTTATGTTTTATAATTTCTTAAAACTTTTCTTAATACTACTATGACATAATATATAAACGCATATACTACATAAAATAATAATTTAATCAAATAAAAATGCAAAACTTGTTATTAGGCGCAAGTGTAGCGTTGATTTTGGTCATATCTTTTATGATCTATAAACTAACTACACTTATTAATGTTGCAAAAGGTTCCAAAACTGATCAGGAAGCAAGTAGTAATAATGTTAATGGTATCTTAATGTTAGCCTTCCTAATTATAGGAGGGGTTGCAGCAACATGGTCTGCTGTCGCATATTTCGATTTATACGATATTCCTGTTGCTTCAGAACATGGAGTTAAAACCGATAGTATGTTCTGGATAACCATGTGGATTACGGGAGCTGCTTTTGTCATTACTCATATTCTTTTATTCTATTTTGCTTTTAAGTATCGCTATAAAAAAGATGCTAAAGCAAAATTTTATCCTGACAATCATAAGCTGGAATTAATCTGGACACTGGTGCCTGCTTTGGTACTTACAATCCTTATTATGTATGGTCTAAGGCTTTGGAACGGCATTACAGATACAGCACCTGAGCAAGCAGAGGTTGTAGAAATAATGGGTGCCCAATTTGCTTGGAGAGTTCGTTACCCTGGAGCTGATAATGCTTTAGGTAAATACGACTACCGTAAAATTGATGCTTCCAATGCCTTTGGAATGGATCTTTCTGATAAAAGCTCACACGATGATTTTGTACCAAGAGAAATTCACTTGCCAAAAGGTAAGCCGGTATTACTAAAAATTAGAGCCAGAGACGTTCTTCATAGCGTTTACTTACCGCAGTTTAGAGTGAAAATGGATGCCGTGCCTGGTATGCCAACCCAATTTTGGTTTGTGCCTACAAAATCTACCGCGGATATGAGAGCTGAAACAGGCAACCCTGATTTTAATTACGAATTAGCTTGTGCAGAGATTTGTGGTGAAGGCCATTTTTCTATGCGAATGATTGTTGTTGTGGATGAACCTGCTGACTATGAAGCTTGGAAAAAATCGCAACAAACATGGCTAGCTCAAAACCCAGAGTACTTATCTCAAGTACCTGAGGAGTTACAGGAAGTTGCTATGCTTTCTGCCGGAATCGAAGAAAATGAATCGAAAGATTCTTCACTATAAGAAATTAACAACTGTTATTATGTCAACTGCTAACGTAGATTTAACGGATGAAATGGGGCATGATGATCACGGTCATCACGAACAAAGCTTTGTTTCGAAATATATATTTAGTACCGATCATAAAACCATTGCTAAGCAATTCCTGATTTCAGGTATTATCTGGGCAATCATTGGTGGTTTATTATCTGTCGTTTTTAGGCTTCAACTAGGCTTTCCTAATATGGATATGGCTTGGTTACGTCCTTTTTTAGGCGAGTGGATTAACATTGATGCCGCCACAGGTATGGGCAAGCTAGATACTGAGTTTTATTTGGCTCTGGTAACCATGCATGGTACCATTATGGTATTCTTTGTGCTTACGGCCGGTTTAAGTGGTACGTTTAGTAACTTCCTTATTCCATTACAAATTGGAGCACGCGATATGGCCTCCGGGTTTATGAACATGCTGTCGTATTGGTTCTTTTTCCTGTCTAGTGTTATTATGTTTGCTTCGTTCTTTATTTCTACAGGGCCCGCATCTGGTAGTTGGGTAATTTATCCGCCTTTAAGTGCATTGCCACAGTCAATGTCGGGAGCAGGGTTAGGGATGACATTATGGTTAGTTGCGATGGCTTTGTTTATCGTATCAACCTTACTTGGTGGTATTAACTACATTGCTACCATAATTAATTTAAGAACTGATGGAATGTCGTTTACTAAAATGCCTCTAACAATCTGGGCATTCTTTTTAACGGCTATCATTGGTTTATTATCCTTTCCAGTGTTGCTTTCGGCAGCTTTATTATTGATTTTAGATCGTAGTTTTGGTACAAGTTTCTTCTTGTCAGAAATATACATTGGAGGTGAAGCATTGCCTAATATGGGTGGTAGTCCAATCCTGTTCCAACATTTATTCTGGTTTCTGGGGCACCCTGAGGTGTATATTGTGTTATTACCTTCTTTGGGTATTACTTCTGAAATTATTGCCACCAATGCACGTAAGCCAATTTTTGGGTATCGGGCAATGATTGGCTCTATGATGGGTATTGCAATACTATCATTTGTAGTATGGGCTCACCATATGTTTGTAACAGGAATGAACCCATTTGCGGGCTCAATATTTATGTTATTAACCTTAATTATAGCGGTACCTTCTGCGATTAAGGCATTTAACTACATTACTACTTTATGGAAAGGCAATATCATATTTACACCTGCCATGATGTTCTCTATTGGTTTGGTGTCATTCTTTATTTCAGGAGGTGTTACTGGTATTTTCTTAGGAAATGCAGCGCTTGATATTCAATTACACGATACGTATTTTGTAACGGCTCACTTTCACCTTGTAATGGGTAGTGCAGCATTCTTTGGAATGATTGCAGGTGTTTACCATTGGTTCCCTAAAATGTTTGGTCGTATGATGGATCGTAAATTAGGGTATATTCATTTCTGGACTTCTTTCATTGGTATTTATTTAATCTTCTTTCCAATGCATTATATTGGTATAGCAGGTTTCCCTCGTAGGTATTATTCATTTACAAATTTCGATGCCTTTAGCACATTTACAGATTTAAATGCATTTATTAGTATTGCAGCCATAGCCACCTTTGTTGCCCAATTAATATTTGTATTCAACTTTTTCTACAGTATTTTTAAAGGTAGAAGAGCAACTCAAAATCCTTGGAACTCAACTACATTAGAGTGGACAACTCCAATTGAGCCTGGGCATGGAAACTGGCCTGGTCCAATTCCTAAAGTATATCGTTGGCCTTACGATTTAAGTAAGCCTGGTGCCAAAGAGGATTTTATTCCTCAAAATGTACCTTTTGCCGAAACACCAGAATCTAACTTGCCACACGAGCAAGAGCTTGCAGGCTTAGAAGGAAAAGAAGATAACACAATCAAGGTAGATTAAGGTTGGCTGAATTAATATTAAATACGATCCAATTAAGCACGAAAGAACATATAAAAGCGTATGTGGAGCTTTTGAAAATGAGGTTATCACTCTTGGTAGCGTTTTCTTCAGCGTTTGGGTATGCACTGGGTGCAGTTAATTTTAGCTGGGCCACAATGGGTTGGTTGTTTTTAGGTGGCTTTCTTGTTTCGGGTGCTTCGGTTACCATAAATCAAATCTTAGAAAAGGATTATGATAAGTTAATGAAGCGAACTCAAAACAGGCCTTTGCCTACGAATAGAATTTCTGTTTCTGAAGCTAAGGTGTTTACGGTGATCGTTGGAATATTAGGTTTGAGCATATTGGCTCTTACTACGAACCTGTTAACAGTTTCATTATCAATTTTATCCTTGGTTTTATACAGTTTTATTTATACTCCTTTAAAGAGAGTTGGGCCAATTGCTGTATTTGTTGGAGCTATTCCTGGTGCATTACCTCCTTTATTGGGCTGGGTAGCAGCAACAGGTCATATTTCTATGGCAGCCTTGGTTATTTTTGGTTTACAGTTTATTTGGCAGTTTCCACATTTTTGGGCAATTGCCTGGGTTGCAGATGAAGATTATAAAAAAGCCGGATTTAAGTTATTGCCTGCAGGAGGAAGAAAAGATTTAAATACAGCTTTTCAGATAATGATTTATACGATGGTGCTAATTCCTTTGGGCGTATTACCCTCTCAGTTTGGGATAACGGGACTATACTCTGCTTTTGTTGTTACATTATGCGGAGCACTATTCTTTGCTCAAACATTCTACTTAATGAAACAGTGTTTAGTAGGTGAGGAGAGTTCGTATAAAGCTGCACGATCGATTATGTTTGGGTCATTTTTGTATTTGCCTGTGGTGCAAATCACTTTAATTTTAGATAAGGTATAATGGTAACGGATTTACATATTAAAGAAGTACCTCAAAAACAATTGGGCATTAACCCGAAGAAATTTATTCTTTGGTTATTTATGGTATCAATTGTTATGGTGTTTGCAGCACTTACCAGTGGGTTTATAGTACGCCAGGCAGAAGGTAATTGGATAATTTATGAATTACCCTCACAGTTATGGATTAGTACTGCAATCTTATTTGCAAGCAGTTTAACTGCGCATTGGGCATTAAAATCTGCTCAAAAAAACAATTCATTACAAACAAAACTTGGGCTTTGGGTAACCTTGGGGCTAGGGTTAGTATTTCTATCCACCCAACTGTGGGTATGGGAAATACTGGTTCAACACGATGTGTATCTGGTTGGCAATCCTGGAGGTTCATTTTTATATGTGTTAATGGGCGTGCACGCCTTTCATTTAATAAGCGGATTGATTTACCTAATGATTATGTTGGTTAAATCGTATCGTGCAAATGAAGTATCTGAAATTCAATTTAAATTGAGCTTAAGTACTACGTACTGGCACTTTTTAGATGGATTGTGGATTTATTTATATGTGTTTTTAATTATATATCATTAATAATAAAATAGTATGTCAGCTACAAGTACAACAATAGCAACATCGGATTGGTCAGGAGGAAAATCACCGTTTAACGTAAGCTACGGTAAGCTTATGATGTGGTTATTTCTGCTTTCTGATGCATTTACTTTTTCAGGATTCTTAATCGCCTATGGTTTGGTACGATTTAGTGCTGAGTCTTGGCCGGTGCCGGAAGAAGTATTTAATGCCATGCCATTTATGCACGGTGTAAATGCACCGTTGATTTTTGTAGGCATAATGACATTTATCCTTATCCTAAGTTCTGTAACTATGGTTATGGCGGTAGATGCCGGCCATAGAATGGATAAAAAAGGAGTGGCTAAATGGATGGGCTGGACTATTATTGGAGGGGCAATATTCTTAGGCTGTCAGGCTTGGGAGTGGACACACTTTATTATTGGCACAGGTGGTGGCGGTGCTAGTTTAATCTGGAACGAATACGGGCCTCAAAGTTTTGCAGCCTTCTTTTTCTTTATTACTGGTTTTCACGGAACTCACGTATTAAGCGGGGTAATTATCAACTATTTGGTATATTATAATACCTTACGTGGCGTTTACGAACAAAGAGGACATTATGATATGGTGGAGAAAGTAGGTCTTTATTGGCACTTTATTGACCTTGTTTGGGTATTTGTATTTACCTTCTTTTACCTTGTATAAATTATTGAACTAAGAAATTTAAAGATATGACTACTCAAGAAAATACCGTTGTTGCACAACCTGTAGATAAGGCTAAAATTAAGCATATTGTTAAAGTTGCCATTATTCTAGGAATCATTACTTCTTTTGAATTTGCCATAGCATTTACACTATCAGCTGGCTCTGTTAAAACCTCTATATTTGTAATTATGACTTTGGTAAAGGCATTTTATATTATTTGGGAATTTATGCACCTTGGTCACGAAGTGAAAGGGTTAAAATGGATGATTATTGCACCCACTTTGTTTGTAATATGGCTCTTAGTAGCCTTACTAATGGAGGGATCGGCTATTCATAATGCTTTATTTTAAGTATTACCTAATATCCGCAAGACCTGACAGGTTTTTGTTGATAATCACTAAGTTATAGCCATTTTCGGATCACTTAATTGGGGGAAACCTGTCAGGTCTAATCGACTACAAATCAGAAGATTACAAATAGGGTTGCGGATTTTAGGTATTAACTAAGTTATTTTGCAAGTCAGATTATCTTTCGTAATCTGACTTTTTTATTTTTAAATATGAACAATTTAAAGAAGGTATTATTTCTAATTGCAGCTCTAATCATCCCTAGTTTGGTGTATGTGTTTTTACGTGGTTTTGGCAATAATAAATTTGAAATACCTGTATACTATTCAGAAGGGATAAAAATAGAAGGCTGTTCATCTGATGTAGATAAAGCTCACCTTGTTAATTTTGAGAATTATGAGTTGGAAGGTGCACAATTATTTTATTTTCCTCAATGGGTAGATAATGAAGCTTTTTATCAGCAGTGTAAGAGAATTCAAAAAAAGCCCTACCATGTATCCTTTACGGCTATAGCAGATACCACTTTGCAAAGCAAATTAGGTAATACTTTGGTGGTATCTGATGAAGCGCATTTATATAATATTGCTAATTGTAGTTTGGTGCTTGGGCAGGAGATAGCTATCACCAGCCCAATGTATAATAAGTTGGTGTTAGTAGATGCCCAAAAGCGTATTAGAGGATATTATGATGGAGCTGACTTAGAAGATATGGATCGATTAGATATTGAACTTGATATTTTGAGCAAAGAAGAATGAATAAATACATCATTATTTTAGTAAGCATTATTGTGCCTAGCTTAGTAGCTGTATTGTTTTTTACAACAGATAGTAACTCATCAGCTGCCTGGGTACACAGTTTACCTCTTGTTAATGCTACGCTTAATGGCAGTACCGCTATTATTTTAGTACTTGCTGTATATTTAATTAAACAAGGAAATGAGTTGGCGCATAAACGACTAATGGGAATTGCTTTCGTACTAGGTGTTTTGTTTATGGCTTCTTATGTAACCTATCATGCTTCTGTGCCTTCCACTAAGTTTGGAGATGCCAATGGAGATGGATTGGTTGATACTGCAGAGTTACTAGAAATTGGATCTATGAGAGTGGTATATTTAGGTGTACTCCTTTCACATATTTTAATGGCAGTGGTGGCTTTGCCTCTTATTCTACTTGCCTTTAATTATGGCCTAAAAAATGATCGAGTTAAGCATAAAAAGTATGTTAGGTTTACATTTCCTGTGTGGTTATATGTAGCTGTTACAGGAGTTTTGGTGTACGCGTTAATAAGTCCATATTATTAAGTTAAATTTGCCCTATGGTAAAGGTTAAAGCATTTATTCTATTTTTAGCATTCAGTTTTGTTAGTTTAGCAAGTGGACTTGCTCAATGTGCAATGTGTCGTGCCACGTTAGAAACCAATGTGAGCAATGGGAGTCAGGAGCAGCTAGCTTCTACCTTAAATTTTGGTATAATGTACCTGTTTGCTGCTCCATACTTGTTGGTGGCAACGGTAGGGTATATCTGGTATAAGCAAAGTAGGAAAGCTAATACCTAAATTGAGCAATCCATTAAAGCGATTAGCACTTCTCATTATCACTGAATTACTCAGTTTAGGTAATACAAAAAAATAAAGGGATTAATTATTGCTTAGGCAAAGGCAAATATTAGATATCTCTTATATTTACTTCTGCTGTGAAAAACAATACTCTTTTATACACCACACTTTTTTTAATTCTAATAACCCTCCTTGTCAGGTGGTGGGTAGAAGAGCAGTTTGCTCAGGTAGAGAGAAACGAAAAATTTATTGCTAAGGCCATTAATGCCCAGGTTTCGGAGCAAGAGTATGCAATGATACCTGTGCTAGATAGCTTATCATTATTTGGTCAAATTAATATAAGCAACACAGAGCAGACGCCATACCCTTTTTATGTGTTTGAAAAATCCAAGCTAACAGTTTGGTCTGATTTTAAGTTTGTTCCTGAGTATGACGATGTAAAAGGGAGCTACAAGTATAATTATATTGATAAACCCTATGGTAAATTTATAGTGCGTAAATGGGTGGTTAATTATAAAAAAAAGACGTTTGAAATCTTTTCGTTAATCACCTTATACCGAAAATATCCTATTAATAATCTTTACATTCAATCTGCACTAAATCCTGCAATTGGTAAAAAAGGAAGAATTGAAATAACCTCGTTCGATAGCAGTTTAAATGGATATATAATTAAGTTTAATGACACCCCAATATGTAAGATAAAATTAGAAAAAGGTTATAAACCAGCCATCGTCCTTCCCATTATTTATATTGATTTTTTTCTTCTTGTACTGCAATTATTATTTTATTATGCGCTGTATAGGTTTACGCTCAGGTGGAATAAATTATTTGAGGTTTTATTGATTGTGCTGGGTTGGGCTTATTTCAAAATGGTGTTTCCTCTAATGGAAGGCACTACTGTGTTTGCAGGTGTTAATCTTTTCGACCCCCAATACTATGCTGTTTCTTGGTTTGAACGATCTATTGCTGACCTTTTAATAAACAGCTTATTTATTTTGCTCATTAGCTTTAGAATAGGTGTTTGGGCTAAGAATAAACGTTTTTTAAAGTTGTTAGCATATCCATCCAATAGGGTGGTGTCTGCTGGAATTTTGCTAACATTTGCATTTTTAACATTCTGGGTAATAAATTATCCTTTCTTTCAGCTACGCTCTATTTACGATAATTCGCAGGTTTCTATTGATATTTCGCAATCGTTGCAGTTTGGTTGGACTCGTATAATAACATTTGCCATTGTGATATTGGTGAACATATCTACGTTTCTGCTCTACCATACAATAGTAAGGCATTTATTAAAATTTGTAGCTAGTATAAAGGAGCTAATAATACTTCTACTGTTAGGGTTCCTTTTATATTTACCTTTATCTTATGGCTCAAATATGCCTTTTGGCCATCTTGCAATTATAAATATTTTAGTAATTATTGCCCTTTGGTATTTCGATTTTACAAGGTCGTTAAATGCAACAACGTATAAAAGGTTTCTTTACATCGTTCTATTCTTTGGTATGCTATCAAGCATAAATGGTGTGGTAATTAATAGGTTTGAAACACAGAAAAAAATAAGATCATTAAACTCAATCATTCAAAAAAAACTAGCCCCTTCAGACCAATTTGCTGAATTTTTATTATCTACAGCCTTAACCGATTTATCTTCCGATCAATTTATTCGCTCCCGCTTTTCAAGTCCATTTTTATCAAAGAAAGCAGTTGTTAGTAAAATTCGGCAAGTGTTTTTAAATTCATATCTAAACAAGTTTGAACAAAAAATAATACTCTATGATGGTAGAGGTAAGCCTCTGCGGAGGAGTGGAAATAATTTGTCGTTATTTAAAAAATTAGAAGGTTTTGGAGACCCTAAAACTAAAACGGAATATACTTCTGTGTTTAGAATTAATGATGAGGTACACAATTTCTCAAAACACTATATTGGTTATGCTTCAATAACAAGAAAGAATAATGTGATAGGGTATGTGCTGGTGGAACTAATTGAAAAACAATTTGCTGGCTCATTGGTTTATCCATCATTATTGGTAGATAATCGTTTTGGTTTGCCAATTACCAACGAAACAAGTTTTGCGTATTACTTAAATGGAGAGATGATGAACTCAGTAGGAGCCATTGAGTTTCCTGTTCATATAAACTCAAATTCTGAGCCAGTATGGTTTAAAAATGGTTTGGTATATGTTGCGCAATCCGAGAAAGAAAGATTAATAATAGCGAGCACACCTTTTAGCCAGTTTAAAATTGTTTTATCAAATTTCTCTTTTATTTGGTTGATTACGCTGTTTCCAATTTTGGTGGTTTGGTTTGGTATTCCATTTATAAGTAGAAGCCAAGTTAAATCATTTTCTTACACAGAACGGATTATTTGGTATCTGAACCTAGCTTTTATAATACCTCTCATTCTTGTTACTGCAGTTACTTTTAGGCTTTTGTCAAGCTCGTTTGAAGCCGAGTCGAATCTTACAAAAACCACGCTGGTTGAACGACTTTCTAATCAATTGAGTTCCTCATTGGCAAATTATTTAGCAAATGCAAATGCCTATGATAACTTGGCTGAGAGGCTAGAATTATTATCTGATAATACAGAGTTAGATATTAATTTATTCGATTTAAATGGAACACTTATAAGTAGCTCGCAACCCAGTGTGTTTAATAAAAAAGTGCTGGCTCCTTACATAAATCAATACGCATTAAATGTGATAAAGGAAAAAGGCAAAAATCACCTTGTTCTTCAAGAATCAATAGATAAATTAACTTACCGAAATTCTTATGTCGCAGCAAAATCAGAAGAATCAGGACAAATGTTAGGTATAATATCTGTTCCTTTTTTTAGTACAAATACTTCCCTCAATTCAAGTAAAAGAGAAGCCTTTAACACTATTTTAAATGTGTTTGTTATTGTATTGTTTGTTACCATGTTAGCTACCTATTTTGCAGGTAAATGGCTTACGCGTCCATTAAAATTAATAGGCGATAAGTTAAAGGCAACTAGTTTTTCTGAGCAAACAGAGCCTATCAATATTCAATGGTCTGATGAATTAGGGATGCTGATTAAAGCGTATAACCAGATGCTAGGCAAACTAGAACAAAGTAAGGTAGCCTTAAGGCAATCAGAAAAAGAAAAGGCTTGGCGAGAGGCGGCACAGCAGGTGGCTCATGAAATAAAGAATCCTTTAACACCAATGAAATTGGCCTTGCAAAGGCTTGCTAATAAACTGGGAAAAATAGAGTCTATTCCTGAGGAAGTATCTCGACCATTACAAAGTGTGTTAGATCAAGTTGAAACATTAA
>JAMOMJ010000471.1 GCA_027067135.1 Cyclobacteriaceae bacterium | reverse complement strand
TAGCGGGTTTCGATTATTCTGACATATTCACAAATCATATGGCAATATTTATGCATGGTGGAGATTGCACGGAGGATGTTAATGACCACCTTCGAGATGTTTTGAAGCAAGTTAGAGGAATGTCAGTTGTAGTGCGGATACAATTTTGAGAGGGATTAAAGAACTGGCATCTACTACCACCCATCAGTTGAGTGATAATGGAGTAGCACATGAGTTCAATATCAATATAAAACCGAATAATCTATTTCTACTTTGTTACATTTAAGTACTTAAATATCAGGAATTTACAAATATTTTGATTATCTTTACACTATAAATTTTAACGGTCGGTTGTTCACTACATTTAGAACGAACATGTAAATTTCGACCGTTTTGTTGAGAAAACAAACACAACACATTATGAAACCAGGGCAACCACCCGAAAGGGTGGTTTATGTCATTATCTATCTGATTATAAGATAGTTATGAAATTGCATCGTACGTCTGTCCTGGAACAGGCGAAAGATTATCTGAAGGGTTTGTTTATTACCGAGCGTAATAAACGCAATATTGAACGGATGAATGAACAGACCAACACCAATTACCAACGACAACAACATTTCATCAGTAATTCTCCCTGGTCGGCTTTTGAAGCAATGGGAGTAACCGGACGAAAATGTCAGCAGCGCCTGGGAGATTGCGAAGAACAATCCTACAGTATTGATGAGAGTTCGGTACGAAAATCAGGAAAATATTCAGTAGGTGTCAGTTCTCAATATAACGGCAATTTGGGCAAGATAGAAAATAGCCAGACCGGAGTATATGCTTCGCTAAGTAGGGGTAAGCAGGTGGGGCTGATTAATGCCCGTTTGTTTCTTCCTGATGAGTGAGTTGATGACCCAGCACGATGCAAAAAAGCAGGGATACCCAAAGAAGCCAGAGTGAAGAAATCCAAGATTGATTTGGCATTGGATATGATAGTTGAAGACCTCTCTAGAGGCATCCGCTTTGGCTGGATTAATGCGGATGCTTTGTATGGAAACAGTGCACACTTTTGTAATAGCATCGAAGATATGGGACAAAATTTTGTGGTGGATATCCATAAAGATCAACATGTTTTTTTAACCGACCCTGCTATTTATACACCAGAATTGGCTTCAAAAATAGGTCGCCCACCCGTCCGGCTAAAAACAGATGAGGTAACTACTCAGGTGCGTAACTACTGTACAACGCTAAAAAAGAGCGATTTTAAAAAGATAAAAGTAAGAAAAGGCACCAAAGGGTGGATTATGGCATTTGTACATACCCGAACGGTATGGCTCTGGGATCCCAAAGTACGGAAAAGAACCCTCATCATTCGTAAAGAACCAGGTAAGGAAGAACCTAAATTTGCGATGAGCAATATTGATCGAAGTCAGAGAACTACCCAACAGTTTGCCTTTATGCAAAGCCAGCGGTTTTGGATCGAACGGGCTTTTCAAGATTGCAAAGGTGAGCTGGGCATGGCCGATTATCAAGTAAGAAAATACATTTCCTGGTATCACCATCAAGCCCTGTTTTTTATGGCCATGGATTATGTAA
Organism: Cyclobacteriaceae bacterium; assembly: GCA_027067135.1. Lineage (GTDB taxonomy): Bacteria > Bacteroidota > Bacteroidia > Cytophagales > Cyclobacteriaceae > JAKISE01. The sequence goes on along the minus strand of JAMOMJ010000471.1, from coordinate 18,678 downwards.
ATGAGATAAAAAGCATGCACCAACACACAATCCCCTTACTTTCGGTTCGGGATGTAAGGCTGCTTTTTATTGCACACCTGATGAAAAATGGAATAAGAATGGAAAAGGAAGTAAAAGATTTACTCAAACGACACAGGCAAAGAGAAAATGACATCAGAATCAACTATCCTAAAAATGACTATTTTTAAAGTAACAAAGTAGAATTAGTGTCTGTCCATAAAGTTGGAGTTTATAGACAAGCTCCAAGTAGAAACTACATGATTTTAATTTTTCTCCGTAGTGATGTAAAATTACACATCGGTTCGATAAGAAATTAAGTGGATTGCATCCACCGAAGCCCGGAGGCTTCAGTGTGGAGGCGAAGCCCTCCTTCGCTGAAGCTTCGGAGGGCGAAGGTGGAGTCGCAGGGATTCGAACCCTGGTCCAGATAAGGAAACCATATACCATCTACATGCATAGTTTCACTTTAGGTTTTCGAGGAAGGCCGGCCGGAAACAAGCCAACTACAACCCTTAGCTACATAGTTTCTTACCTTTAACAAGTAGCCAGTTAAAGGCCAGTTTTGCTTTTTCGACACCTCAATTCCAAATCAACAGAACAAAATTTGGAGAGATGTGGCCAGGTACCGTTCTTAACGGTAAACCTTTTAAGCCTGTAATTTTAGCCTAGGGCTAAAATTAGGCAGCCATGGCGTAATTAGATTCGCCAAATATGGTTTGAGTATATTGATTACGGATGTTAACTCCTCACCCGACATGCCAGTATATAATATTCGCCTACTGTCAATTCCAGTCGACCCCAAAAACGTTATTTCGGACAACAAAGATAACTGATGAAATTAGAGATATGAGATATGGAATGAAAAATTTGAAATAAAAACAATTGCATTATACCCTCAAAGTTTAACAAAACTAATTTTATCTGAAATCTTTTGTCTTGAAGTCTTACATCTTATTGTCTTATTATTATCTTCGAGGCAATGGAAAATTTTGTTGTTTCAGCACGCAAGTACAGACCCAAAGGCTTTGAAGAGGTAGTTGGGCAGGCTCATATTACTACAACCTTACAAAACGCAATTGAAAACGATCATTTAGCGCAGGCGCTACTATTTTGTGGGCCGCGTGGCGTTGGCAAAACTACTTGCGCACGTATTGTGGCTAAAATGATTAATGATGCAGAGGGAGAAGACGCCATCGATCTATCGTTAAACATTTTTGAGCTTGATGCTGCCTCCAACAATTCCGTAGATGATATTCGAAATCTAATCGATCAAGTTCGCTACCCTCCACAGTCTGGCAAGTATAAAATATATATTATTGATGAGGTGCACATGCTTTCGCAACAGGCATTTAATGCGTTTTTAAAAACATTGGAAGAACCTCCATCGTATGCTATATTTATTTTGGCCACTACCGAAAAGCATAAAGTACTGCCTACTATACTTTCTAGGTGTCAAATTTATGATTTCAACAGAATTCAAGTAGCAGATATTGCAAACCACCTTTTAAAAATTGCCGAAACTGAAAAAATTAAAACAGAAGAGGAAGCTTTACACCTAATTGCTCAAAAATCGGATGGTGCACTGCGTGATGCACTCTCATTATTTGACTTAATAGTTACTTTTTCCTCAGAAGCTGCAGTAACCTATGCTGATACAGTTAGCAATCTGCATATTCTAGATTATGATGTTTATTTTAAGCTGATAGGGTACTTTGTAGAAAAAAACCAATCCGAAGCCTTGTTACTATTTGATGAAATATTAAAGAATGGATTTGATGGACATGAGTTTATAGTAGGTCTTGCTAATCATTTTAGAAATTTAATGATGTGCAAGGACAAGGCAACTACTCAACTGTTAGATGTTCCATCTAGTGTGCAAACCAAGTATGCCGAGCAAGCAAATAATTGCTCCTTGTCGTTCTTAATGAACGGCCTCAATTTGCTTTCTAGGTATGATTTTGAATATAAAAGCAGAAAAAATCAGCGCTTACATGTAGAAATTGCTTTGATGAAATTAACGCATTTAAATGCACTAATAAATGTTGCTCAGCTGGAGGCTAGCACCGAAAAAAAGTAATAGAGCCTATTATAAAGGCGCCAACAAACAACCCTATTGCACCAGTTAAGATAGATAGCCCTTCTCCAAAACAAGAGACAATCATACCTAAACCTACTATTCCCAGTGTTCCTAAAAAAACGATAGGAATTCCAACACTAGGAAGCGTTAAATCTAAACTTGCTTCTCAAGAAGAGGAAAAGAAAAAAGAAGTTGAACCTAAAGAAAAAGTTGCTTCAAGACTAAACTCTTATAACGACCAAGAACTAGAAAAAGCATGGACTGGTTTCATTGATATTAGGAAGAAGCTAGGGAGTGAGCAAGAAGTTGCTTTTCTTAAGCACACGTATGCGAGGGTTGATGACACTGTGAAAATTCAAATTCATAACTCTATATTAGAAGTTACTTTTGATAAACTAAAAGTTGACCTGCAATCTCATTTGAGAAGAGTATTGCAAAACGATGCTATTAAAGTTGAGTTAGAGAAGTTAGAAAGTGCTTCAAAGAAAATGCTTTATACAAATAAAGAAAAATTTAATCATTTAGCAGAGAAACATCCAGCTATTAAATTACTACAAGAAAAGCTAAGCTTGGATCCTGATTATTAACCTGAGTTCGGGATAAGGAATAGCTACCAAGACAAAATGAGTGTTTTTAAAGAATTAATTGTGGGACACTAAAATTCTAAGTGTTGAATTTCCTCTAGTGTTTTTTCTGTTAGGGGCTTTGTAACAAACTTAATAACGTAGTCGTTATTAACAATTTTGTCAATATCTCTTTTATTATCAGAACTTGATAGAATAATTACTCTACATTTGTCTTTTACCAAATTGCCGAATTTTTCATACTCATAAAGGAATACAAAGCCATCTACAATAGGCATATTAATATCTAAAAAAATAATATCTGGCAAATCATCTGCCGAATTTTCATTATCTCTAAGGTAATCCAATGCTCCTTTACCTGAGTTTTTAACAATTACGTCATCAGCAAATTTTGTTATTTCAATAATCCTTCTACTGATAAAATTATCAGTGTCGTTATCATCAACTAACATTACTTTTCCAATTACATTAACTGTTTCGCTCATATTTAACTATGGTACTGTTTAATCAAAGATAGAATATTGATTCAATATTGCAAGGTGAAATCAATCAAATATTACGTCAATTACTATTTATACTCTACAGGTATATTTTTGGGTCTTAGTTTCTTGAGCCAAAGCACTCTACCTACTTCTAGTTCATTCTCGGCTTCACCCATCCTGTTCATTTTTTTGATCCTGTCTATTCGAATACCAAACCGCTGACTAACAGACCATAAGGTCTCATTTTGTGCTACCGTATGATAATAAATTTTACCCTTAGCCATTTTACGCTTTAAGTAATACACTTGGTTTGCTAAAACTTTATAATGGGGTAAAATATCATTATAACTAGAAAATGTAGTTGGTGAAATTTTAAATTTTTCAGCCAGTTCATCTATGCTTAATTCAGTATTAGACATTACGGCTGGCAACCCATTAATGGTAAACTCTTTAATAGCTGGCATAGTATGAGGTATTATAATTCCTTCTCCCTTACTTACTAATGGTTGTCCATCATCTGTTCCCTTCGCCTGAGTTAACACTGGTGTTATTGGTGCATTTATAAAATTGGGAATGATTACTGCATATTTTTTGTCACTAGGAATATTTTTAGTCCTTAACCATTTATTATATTTCTTTAAACTATCAATCGGGGTAGATGTTCTTTTGGCAATCTCCTTAAGCGACTGATTCTTGCCTTCTGTATAAATGTATAATCTTGGAACACTATTTCTAGCAAGTTCTATCGCTTGTTCAAATGCAATTTTATGTGCTAAAAAAGTTTTTACATACCAATAGGTATCCTTGGTAATATGCATTGATTTTGCCCCACTTTCAATATTTTTAAGAGCACGTTGAGCACCACCCGCACCCATTTGGTAAGCTTGTAAAGCGTGTACCCAATTATTAAAAAATAAATTATTTTGTTGTAGGTACTTTGCTGCTCCCCTACTTGCAGAAGCAATATTTAAGCGCTCGTCCACTTTTGAGTCCACACGTAAACCCACTTCTTGTGCAGTGGCCTTTTTAAACTGCCAAAACCCAACTGCATTTGAACTCGATACTGCATCTGAGATATAACCGCTCTCCTGAATGGCTAAATATTTAAAGTCATCTGGCAAGCCCTCTTCTTCAAATATCTGTTCCACAATAGGAAAATATGAAGCTGAACGATTCACCTTAATCATAAAGTGTTTCTGGCTCTTAGTAAGCATATTTACCTTTTCCTGAATTTCTTTACGAGCACCCTCCGATAATTTCAGGTTTATACCAGCAAACTCTAATTTAGAAGGAACTTTTGGTGTTTGAGCGAAAGTTCCAACACCAGCCAGCAAAAAAGCAACAATTAGTAATCTCATATTTTTCTAATAATCATTAATCCATCACGAATAGGGAATAACACATTTTCAACCCGGTCATCATTTTTTACAACTTCATTAAACTCTAATAGTGCTTTTGTGTCAGCATCGGCTTGCTCCAAAGGAGCCACTACTTTGCCAGACCAAAGCACATTGTCAGCTATAATAAACGAACCCGAATCTATTTTATCGATAACAAGATTATAATAATTCAGGTAATTTGTTTTATCTGCATCAATAAAAATTAAATCAAATTTCTGATTTAGTGAAGGAATGATTTCTAATGCAGACCCTAGCTTAAACTCTATTTGATTTTGAAATTCACTCTCAGAAAAATAACCATTTATCCGGTCTTGCAACTCTTCATTTTTATCAATGGTAATTAAAGTTCCTTCTTTTTGGATTCCTTCGGCCAAGCATAAAGCAGAATAACCTGTGTAAGTACCTATTTCCAGTATGTTTCTGGGAGAAATCATTTTAGCCAAAATACTTAACACCCTACCTTGTAAATGCCCAGATAGCATTCTTGGTCGCAAAACCTCTAAATGTGTTTCGCGATAAATCTTTGAAAGCAATTCACTTTCTGCCTCCGAGTGCTGCTCTACATAGGCGGCTAGCTCTTCATTAATAAACTCCATTCTCTTTTGGTATAAAAGTTAACGTACTTATTTTTTCTTGCTGAAATACTTCATTCGATATTTCTTGAATTTGTTTGGCACTTACTTGCTCAATATCCTTAAATACTTCTTCAATTGATTGAATGGTTCCTAAATCGAGCAAACTTTTTGCCATAGATAACATTAAGCTAGCATAGCTTTCTTCTGCCATAGCTAATTGCCCTAACATTTGCTCTTTAAGGCGGTGTAATTGCAAACTCCCAAGCGATTTATTTTTCATTAAATCTAGTTCTCGGAATACCGCTTTCTTACTTTTTTTCAAATTCTTTTCTTCCGTTCCATAAAAAATGGAAAATAAACCCGTATCTGCATAAGCTCCATAATGGGCATCAATGGAATACACACAAGCCATTTTTTCTCTAAGGGTCATATTTAGCCTAGTATTCATACTTGGGCCACCAAGCAAATTGGCAATAATAGCCATAGGCACTCTTCTCTCATCGGCAATATTAAAGGCAGGAATACCAATGCCCACATGCGCCTGCTGAATCGGTTTTTCAATTTCTATATGACTTGAGCTGCCCACAGAAGTAACTAAATTACGTATTGGGTTGGTGTAACTTGGAATAGGTTCGAGGTATTTAGACACTAGTTTTTTAACCTTAGCTAAAGATAAATTTCCAACAATCGAAATTGCTATTCTGGAGGTATCTATCGAAGAGTTTATAAAGGTATTAAAGTGATTTTTTGTGAATGAACGAACCGTTTTTGAATTACCTAAAATATTATGCCCTAATGGGTGCTGGCTAAAAATTTGATCTTCCAAATCATCTTGAATGGCATCATCAGGGGTATCATTATACATGGCCATTTCTTCCAAAATAATTTGTCGTTCCCTTTCAATCTGCTTATCTAGGAAAATGGAATGAAACGTAATGTCGGATAGAATATCAAAAGCTTTATCAACAAACCGATCTAATACTGAGGTATAGAAATATATTTTTTCCTTGGTTGTGTAGGCATTAAGTTCCCCTCCAACAGAATCTATGCTATGAATAATATGGTGCGATTTACGTCTTGACGTTCCTTTAAACGCCATATGCTCCCAGAAATGAGCGATCCCAAACTGATCTGCAGATTCGTCTCTACTGCCTACATCTATGGCAATGCCACAGTGGGCAATTTTAGTGGTAGTTACTTGTTTGTACACCACACGAATGCCATTATCTAAAGTTAGGATTTCAAATTCTTTCATAAGCAACCGCAAAAATAGGATGTTTGAAAGAGGAAAACTGTAAACCGAAATATAAAAGTGAATTATATCGAGATGCTAATAAATTAGTAATTTTGAATCAATGTCGTTTAGTTAAGCTTTTCGTCACTGCGAACGAAGTGCGGCAGTCTGTTCATCTTAACCCTGTAGTCTCTAATTTTAGAGATTGCTTCCCCAAAAAAAATGGGGCAGACTGTTCCTCGCAATAATGTTCTTGGCTTAACTAAACGATATTGAATTTTGAATCTTAGGTTTTAACAGAGATTGACATGAAATTTACATCTTCTAAAGCACCCGATGCCGTTGGTTTATACCCTCATGCCCGAAAAGTGGGAAATTTATTATTCCTATCAGGTGTTGGCCCTCGCAAAAAAGGGAGCAAAGACATTCCTGGTGTAACTTTAAATAAAGCAGGCGAGATTATATCTTATGACATAGAAGCTCAGTGCCATTCCGTTTTTACAAACATTAAATATATTTTAGAAGATGCAGGGTCGAGCTGGAATAAACTGGTGGATGTAACGGTATTTTTAACTAATATGAAAGACGATTTCGCTATCTATAATCGAATCTATGCGGAATACTTTAAAGACAATCAACCTTGTAGAACCACGGTAGAAATTAACAATCTACCTACACCCATAGCTATTGAGTTGAAATGTGTGGCTACGATATAAACCAACTCATGCATCAATGCGCAGATATCGCTGATTTATGCAGAAAGAAATGAAACTAGAAAATCTTTTTCAGGAACTAGAAGATTCTTCGTTCCTCAGAATAAAAAAATAAGAAAAGCAAGTCACTCCGTAGGAGCCTTAGCCATGTTAAGCTTAGGCCATAACTAAGGAGCTCAAGGCAATATTATTCAATCCTAGAAATGGTTCGCCTCTCTGAGACTATAACAAAATAACCAATCGTTATAGAGAATAAAGGAAGTATCACAATTTAATAAGGTAGAAAAACTTCGCCTCCACTTACATCTATACTTGCACCTGTCACAGATTTTAAGCAATTGGGCTCTTCTCTTTCCCTGAGTACACCCATCAGCGCAAACACAATCGCTTCTTTAAATTCAATGGTCTTTGCATCAGGAATTATAATATTAAACCCTGCCGGAGATAAGGCCTTCATTCTATTTATAAAGTGCGTATTAAACGCCCCACCACCAGTAATAAGTACATCTCCTGTATTATTAACATCCTTTTCTAACACCTTACAAATTTGAAGAACTTCATGCTCTACCGAAGTGGCCATTTTGTCTTCAATTGAAAGCTCACTTTTCTCCATAATTGGCAACACATCGGATAAAAACCATTCATACCCTAGTGATTTTGGGTAAGGCAATTCGAAGTATGATAAGCTGTTTAGTTGTTGCAGTAGCTCATCATCAATGGAGCCACTTGCCGCAATTTTTCCTGACTGGTCATAAGTAAGGCTCTTTTTATTAGCCAGATGATTTAAGAGCATATTAGCCATGCCAATATCAAAGGCTACTCGTTTTCCTCCAGCAATAAAAGACATATTAGCAATACCTCCTAAATTTAAGCAAGCTACATAATTACCAAAAAGCAATTGGTCTCCAATAGGCACTAAAGGTGCTCCCTGACCACCAAATGCTACGTCTTTCGTTCTAAAATCACTTATTACTTTGGTATTTGTAGCTAATGCAACCTCCTGCCCAGAACCAATTTGCAAGGTAAACCCTTTATCGGGTTGATGAAAAACAGTGTGGCCATGGCTCGCAATAAAGTCAACCTCCAAAGAATGGTCGATTATGAAATTCTTTATTTCATTACCTAAATAAGCACCATAGTCAACATCAAATTGAAGCAATTCTTCAGCAGTAAGATTTACAGCATGCTTTAGTTTGCTCTCTAGTTCTGATGAGTACGAAATACTCTTGCTTTCAATTAGCTCAAACGCCCACTGGTCATTTTGATAAAAAAAATGGCAATAGGCTAAATCAAGACCATCTAAGGAGGTTCCTGACATTACACCTATTACTTTATAAGTAGCTAGTTTCATAAGGAGCAAAACTAGCTATTAAAGGTGGTTAAATTTAGAATGATACTCGTATTCTCAAATGCAAAAGAAACCCCGGCACAAGGCTAGTGTTAAGTCAAGTGTACTGTGTCGTATAAGTTGCCGACATTTTTGGGCTAGACAATGCAAAAAATATGCCCATAGCCGTAGCTACGGAAATATTTTTTAAAGAAGTATAGGGCAAAAATGTCAAAGCTTGGTTCGGCTAAAGTATGCTTGACTTGACACTAGGGGTAAGAATTATTTATTTTAACCAAGCATTATACATCCAAAGTGTTTTTTCCTGCTCTTCTACAAAAGTAGCAAGCATATCGCCTGTTGCTGAATCCCCACTTTCTTCCGCTTCTATTCTTAACTCTTTTTGCTGATTCACTAATTCAGTTAGGTTGGCTACAATCGTTTTTACCGCTTGCTCTCCATTATGCACCCCTTTTGCAGGAGCAATGGAGGCAGTATCTAAATAATCTTTAAACGTGTGAATCGGTGTATGACCAATGGTTAAAATTCGTTCTGCCACCTCATCAATTTTTATGGCAGAATCATTATAGAGCTCTTCAAATTTTACATGTAATTCAAAAAAGTATTTACCTTGAATATTCCAGTGAAAACCCCGTAGGTTTTGGTAGTAGATTTGATAATTTGCTAATAAATTATTTAGGTCATTTGCGATATGTTGATTTTTCATGTTCTTGTTTTTTAGTACAGAACAAAATTAATTAGCACTATAATATCAATCAAATTGATATTATATATACTTGATAGATATACTCAATAAATCTATTCCAGCAATTGAAAAAATATTGAACCCCCAGGTTTCAACTGACCAAGTTTAAAAAGGTCTTTACTAACCACATTAAGGGCTCTTAAGTAGCCACCAGTAGCAGGCGCATCTTTCATTAGTAGAATAGGAAATCCATCTTCCGTAATTTGCAAAGTGCCAGGCACAACACCTGAAGAAATAATGCTTTGGTTTATGGCTGGTAATTTAGGACTCAATCGATAGCCCATTCGGTTTGAGTCTTGCAGTAAAGTAAATGTAGTTTCGAATAAAATAGATTTTTCAGACTTAGATAGCAATTCAAACTCAGGGCCTTTTTGAACTTTTACAACCAATACAGGGCTCGTTAACTTAGGTCTTTCACTATTTCGCAAAGAATCGAACCATTCAACTTTCTCAATATTTATTGTATTCAGCCTTTCAATTGTGGCTTTTTCCAAGGCACTCTGGCCTTCTTGTATCCATTTACCTCTAATTGCCAAATAAGTCCTGCATCCAGAAATCAGCTTACCAAACCTCAAGTTTTGTCCTTGAGTAATACAAATGGTTTCATACAGAGGAGCATCAATTCCATCAATTTGAGGTGACAGATTGGCTCCGGTAATAGCAATTTGGCAATCTTCTTTAAAGATAATTTCAGGGCCTATAAGCGTTATTTCAAAAAGTGGAGAATCGGCTTGGTTGCCCACCAACCAATTGGCCATTTCAGCCGCTAACTCATCCATTGGCCCACCAACAGGAAGGCCGTATTTTTGATAGCCAAGAGCAGAGTTATCAACAACCAGTGTATGAAACCCAGGTTTAGTAAACTGAAACTTAATTCGCTTGCCCATACACATTGCTCCAATTAAAGTTTCCACTTTTCTGATCCTTTAGAATAGCCTCATATTTGCTTTTAGAAATAGAGTAAAAACTTACTTCGTCTCCTGCTTCAAATAAAAACGTATGGTCTCCTTGCTTCCCCCTTAAATCAATAGGCGTGTTTCCAATAATCTGCCATCCTCCTGGAGATTCCTGGGGGTAAATTCCTGTTTGTAAACCTGCCAAACCAACCGCTCCTTTGGGTACTTTTAAGCGAGGATTCGCTTTTCGAACACACTCCAACTCTTTGGGCAATTTACCCAAATATGGAAACCCTGGAAGGAAGCCTATCATATAGGTTTTAAAAGTCTGTGAGGTATGCTTTTTTACAATCTCCGCTGCTGACAGCTGAGTTTGTGCCATAACTTCTGCCATATCTAATGCAAAAAATCGATCGTAACATACAGGAATGTATAATTTTCGGGGTTGAAAAGTTGAAATATTAGATTTATTCAAAAGTGCACGAATCTGACTCACAAGTTGCTTGTATGAAATTTGCCTCTTATCAAATGCAATCAGTAATGAGCAATAGGCAGGAGTTATATATCTTACTCCAACAATTCTTCTTTCTTCAAGAATTTGTGTCAGAGAATGCACCTGCTTATTTATTTTCTCATCAATCTTTTGCTCAAAATTGATAAGAAGTGCCTCATCACCCAACGTTTTAAACGCCACTTTCATCCTATCTTTGAACTGAATAAATAATGAATTGCTTTTACAAATTCCAATGCCATTGGGTTGTCGCCATGAATACAAATGCTATCAGCTTGTATTGCAATGAATTTACCAGCAGCAGTCTCAACTCTTTTATCAAATACAATTGACTCAACTTGCTTCACAACATCTTCGACTTTAGAAAAAACCGCACCAGGTTTGCTACGTAACATTAAACTACCATCTAACTCATATTTTCTGTCGCAAAAGGCTTCTGAGATAAATTCAATGTCCATTCCTTTTGATACTTTTCCCATTTCACTACCTGCTAAACCCATTAATGCTAAGTTAGGGTTAATAGATTTGAGTGCAGCTATAATCACTTGAGCTTCTTCGGAGTTAATTGAAGCCTTATTATATAATGCTCCGTGAGGTTTTACATAGGTTAGCACACCTCCAGCTTCTTCAACCATTTTTTTAAGAGATAAAACTTGAGTTGTTATAATTGTGGCAAGTTCTTCCTTTTCAAAATGCATTGGCCTTCGTCCAAAACCTTCTATATCTGGATATGATGGATGAGCTCCGATTCTAACATTATGTTCTAAAGCAAGGTTAATAGTATTCGGTGTGTGAACATCATCTCCTCCGTGATAGCCACAGGCAATATTGCAGGAAGTAATAAATGGCATCAATTTTTCATCTTGACCAATAATTGTTGTGCCAAGGCTTTCACCCATATCACAGTTTAGGTCGATTGGTAGATTATTCATAGTTCTAAACTGAAACTCTAAGGTACATGAAAGTAAAAAGTTTGCATTGCTGAATTGCTTTATCTAAACCTAACCACAGAGAACCACAAAGAAGGCTCAAAGTTTCACAAAGGAAAGTTAGCTAAAAGCAGTTAGTATTCCTTTCAAACCTAGAATGATCGTTACTATAATCACCAAGAATCCAAAAATATTAGCATATTTTGTATTTACATATTTACCCAATAACGCCTTATCATTCATTACCCAAAGTAGGAAAGATGCAATTATAGGTAACAGCAACCCGTTGGCTACCTGAGCAAAAAGGATTACGTTCGTTGGTCTAAATCCAAGTAATGAAAACACTATCCCAATGGCTAAAATAACAATCCATACCGCTCTAAATTTATTCGATTTCATGGAGCTACCCCATCCAAATAATTCGGAAGAAGCAAATGCTGCAGCTAATGGTGCTGTAATAGCAGATGATAAGCCTGCTGCTAAAAAACCAATAGACATAAATGTAGTAGCCCAACTACCAAGTAATGGCTCCAATTGAACAGCCATATCAGTAATTTTATAAATTTCAGCATCCGAATGTTGATTAACAACTGCAGAGGCAATTAATATACTCATGGTAATTAAGCCTCCAATAAGAATGGAATAAAAGGCATCTGTTCTGACCATTTTAAGGTCTTCTGGATTATTCCATTTCTTCTTAACAAAGGAAGCGTGAAGAAAGATATTATAGGGCACTACGGTAGTACCAATTAAACCTACTACCATTAATAGACCTCCATCAGGGATTTGAGGTATAAATAGCCCTTTGGCCACTTCAATTAAATCAGGCGATAGAATAATTGCAGACAGGATAAACACAAGCCCCATGATGGACACCATTATAATTAGAGCTCTTTCAATTAGCTTATATGTACCTGAATATAGTATTAGAAAGGCTACAACACCAATAATTAGAATGGCAGGATTAAACGAAAATCCGAAAATTGTTGCATCTGAAATTGAAACTCCTAAAGCTGCACCTGAAATATTACCTGCTTCGTAAGCAGCGTTGCCCACTAAAATAGCTGAGACCACCAAAATGGTCGCCAATATTTTTAAAATGCCCTTATTTAGTTTTTCTCTAATGGCCTCTCCCACACCCATTTGAGATACAAGGCCAAGTCGGGCACTCATTTCTTGCAAGATATACGTAGCAAAAACAGAAAATAATATTGCCCAAAGCAATGTAAAACCATAACTAGCACCAGAAATGGTGGCGGAAGTAACTGTTCCGGGGCCAATAAATGCTGCGGCAACTATAGCTCCTGGGCCAATTTTTCTTAATCTGCTCATTGGGCTAAAGATAGTAGTAAATCAACCTTTGTCAAAGTTTAGAACTTTAGCAATGGCCAATAACAAAAGAGCAGCATCTATTTCATAATTAAACGAGGTAGTTTCTCATAGAGAGGATTTCTGTTGAACCAACTTTATCTAGCACTAACAAATCTTTATCTCCCGATATCAAATGTGTTGCTTTCCCATCCTTTGCTAATGCCAATAGAAAATTATCCTTTTCATCTCTGCACAATTTAACATTAGATGCTACAGGAATAAATTCAGCTATTGTTCGCATCTTTTGCACCAAACTTTGTAAATCAGTAGCAGAAAAATATTTTTTAAATTTAGGACGCTGAGCTACTTCAATAAACTCATCAAGAGTTCTTGACTGAACAATAAAATCAGCCTTTCTGAATTAAATAAGCTATCGATTTTTGCAAAATCCTTCGTTAGAAGAAAACTAATCCAGAGGTTGGTATCAATAATAACTCTATGCTTTATTTCTGGCATAGCGACTAGCTCTTACCGTTTCAACTTCTTTGGTAATCTCTTCCAACGTTGGAGGCTTAGCAGCTTTCTTTCTAAGTTGCCTTACCGCAGCTAAAAAAGAATCTTTGGATGAATTAGATAAAGATATGAGCTGCATATCAGCTAAGTCTTTTAGTAGCTTCACTGCCTTGGGGTTCAATATATCTACTTGGTAGCTCTCCATTAATCAAATATACGCATTTTACTACATTTTGTTTGCTCAATGTTATTGTAACAAAACAAAAAAGGGCTGCTCTTCCGATTGTTATCGGAAGAGCAGCCCTTTCAATTCCTAAATTCAGAAAATTACTTTTCTTCTTCTACTTCTTCAAACTCAACGTCTGAAACATCATCTCCTTCTGGAGCAGCTCCTGCCGCACTAGCAGCGCTAGCGTCTGGCCCTGGTTGAGCACCGCCTTCAGCTCCACCTGTTGCAGCATACATTTCTTGCGAAGCAGCTTCCCACGCTTTATTCAATGCTTCAATCGCAGGATCAATCGCCCCTAAATCTTGCGCTTGATGTGCTTTTTTCAACACTTCCAATGCTTCGTTAATAGCTGTTTTATTTCCATCAGAAAGCTTATCTCCATATTCCGTTAACTGTTTATCAGTTTGGAATATTAATGAATCAGCAGCATTAACCTTCTCGATTTTTTCTTTTTCTGCTTTATCAGCATCTGCATTTGCCTCCGCTTCTTTCTTCATCTTTTCGATTTCCTCTTCGGTTAAACCAGAAGAGGCTTCGATACGAATACTTTGCTCTTTATTTGTTCCTTTATCTTTAGAAGTAACGTGCATAATACCATTGGCATCAATGTCAAAAGTTACTTCAATTTGAGGAACACCACGTTGTGCTGGTGGAATTCCATCTAAATGAAATTTACCAAGACTACGGTTGTCTTTAGCCAAAGGACGCTCTCCTTGAACAACATGTATTTCTACCGAAGGCTGATTATCTGCAGCCGTAGAGAATGTTTCTGATTTTTTGGTAGGAATAGTTGTATTTGCCTCAATCAGTTTAGTCATTACACCACCCATGGTTTCAATACCTAATGAAAGCGGAGTAACATCTAATAATAATACATCCTTTACTTCTCCAGTTAACACGCCACCTTGAATAGCGGCTCCAATAGCAACAACTTCATCAGGGTTTACCCCTTTAGATGGTTTTTTGCCAAAGAACTTCTCAACTTCTTCCTGAATTTTAGGAATACGGGTTGACCCTCCTACAAGGATTACTTCCTTAATATCAGATGTGCTTAGGCCTGCATCTTTCAATGCTTTTTTAACAGGATCCATTGAGCGTTTCACCAGTTTATCGGCTAATTGCTCAAATTTTGCACGGCTCAATGAACGAACCAAGTGCTTAGGCACACCATCAACAGGCATAATGTAAGGCAAGTTGATTTCTGTACTTGCAGAACTTGAAAGCTCAATTTTAGCTTTTTCAGCAGCTTCTTTCAAACGCTGCAGCGCCATAGGATCTTTTCTAAGGTCAATGTTTTCGTCAGATAAAAACTCATCTGCCAACCAGTTAATAATCACCTGGTCAAAATCATCTCCACCTAAATGCACATCTCCATTGGTAGAAAGCACCTCAAAAACGCCATCGCCTAATTCAAGAATAGAAATATCGAATGTACCACCACCAAGGTCATACACCGCAATTTTCATATCCGAATTTTTCTTATCTAACCCATAAGCTAATGCTGCTGCAGTTGGCTCGTTAATAATACGTTTAACTTCCAAGCCAGCAATTTGCCCAGCTTCTTTGGTAGCCTGACGCTCTGCATCGTTAAAATAAGCAGGTACTGTAATTACCGCTTCAGAAACAGAGGTTCCTAAATAATCTTCCGCAGTTGACTTCATTTTTTGAAGAATCATTGCAGAAATTTCTTGAGGTGTATATTGTCTATCACCAATTTTAACACGTACTGTGTCATTATTTCCTTTTTCAAGAGTATATGCTACTGTTTTTAGCTCTTCGCCAACTTCAGCATATTTTTTACCCATAAATCGCTTTGCAGAACTTACCGTGTTGGTAGGATTGGTAATAGCTTGTCGTTTTGCAGGATCACCCACTTTACGCTCGCCTTTACCGCCATCTAAAAATCCAACAATGGAAGGAGTAGTTCGCTTGCCTTCGCTATTAGGAATAACCACTGGCTCGTTACCTTCCATTACGGCTACGCACGAGTTGGTTGTACCTAAGTCAATTCCAATTATCTTTCCCATATTATATAATTCTTAACTATCTATTTCAAACTTTAGTCTGCCTATAACAAGGGTTATGCCAAGCAAATATTGCATTCTTATTAGTGACAGAATGACAGAATTGTGACAACAGCTTCGCATCAACCAATGACGATGCGGCACTAAAGCCTTACCTTAAAAAAAATAGATGCCAACTTGACTATCAGCGTATAATCATAATTACTTCTCTTAATATTGGTATAACTTTGCCCCTTGATATTTTTATAAATGAGCCTACAAGAAGAAATTAGCAAACGAAGAACTTTTGGCATTATCTCTCACCCAGATGCAGGTAAAACTACGCTAACAGAGAAGTTGCTGCTATTTGGTGGTGCCATTCAAAAAGCAGGAGCGGTTAAATCCAATAAAATAAGCGACCACGCCAAATCCGATTTTATGGAAATTGAAAAGCAGCGTGGTATTTCTGTGGCTACTTCGGTTATGGGCTTTAATTATAGAGGTATAAAAATCAACTTGCTCGATACGCCTGGTCACCAAGATTTTGCAGAAGACACCTACCGAACACTTACCGCAGTGGATAGTGTTATAATGGTAATTGATTGTGTAAAAGGGGTTGAGATTCAGACAGAAAAGCTAATGGAAGTGTGCCGTATGCGAGACACCCCTGTGATTGTTTTTATTAACAAAATGGACAGAGAAGGCCGAGACCCATTTGAGTTGCTAGATGAAATTGAAGAAAAACTGGGCATTAAAGTTCGCCCATTAAGCTGGCCCATAGGTATGGGCAAACGCTTTAAAGGGGTTTATAGTTTATACGAAAAAGCACTTCATCTCTTTGAACCAAGTAAGCGAACTTTAGGGGAAGGGGTTAGCATAGAAAATTTAACCGACCCAGTACTGGATGAAATGATTGGAGAAACCGATGCCGAATTAATTAGAGAAGAAGTTGAACTAGTAGATGGCGTATATCCTGAATTTATAAATCAAGACTATTTAGATGGCAAGATAGCTCCTGTCTTTTTCGGTAGTGCTGTGAATAATTTTGGAGTTCGGGAATTATTAGATTGCTTTATAGACATTGCTCCCGACCCAAAACCAAGAGAAACAGAAGAACGCCTTATTGAACCAACCGAAGAAAAAATGTCAGGCTTTATATTTAAGATTCACGCAAATATGGATCCAAAGCATAGGAACAGAATCGCTTTTTTACGTGTTTGTTCGGGTCAATTTGAGCGAAGAAAAAACTACTACCATGTAAGGCTAGAAAAAAGTTTCCGTTTCTCAAATGTAACCGCTTTTATGGCTCAAGATAAAGAAGTGATTGACATGGCGTACCCCGGAGATATTATTGGCCTCTACGATACAGGTAATATGAAAATTGGGGACACCCTCACCGAGGGTGAACAAGGGTCATATAAAGGTATTCCGAGTTTCTCACCAGAAATATTTAAAGAGGTAATTAATCTTGATGCCATGAAAAGCAAGCAGCTTGATAAAGGCTTACGCCAACTTATGGATGAAGGCGTAGCACAGCTATTTACCTACGACTTAGGCAGTAGAAGAGTAGTTGGTACGGTTGGGGCACTTCAGTTTGAAGTTATTCAATACCGACTGAAACACGAATATGGAGCAACTGTGCGTTTTGCTCCTGTAAGCCTGTATAAGGCTTGTTGGATAGAAAGCTCAGACAATAAAAAACTGAAAGAATTTATAGCATCTAAGCAACGCCATATTGCTAAAGACAAAGATGGAAAATTTGTTTTTATGGCCGAAAATAAATCCTGGATGCAAATGGTAGAGCAAAACTTTCCTGAAATAAATTTCCATTTTATATCCGAATTTTAACAAAAACCAAACCAATGAAATACTTACTTTTTTTAGTGATTACTTTGTCAATTCTAGGTAATAGCCAAGCATCACAAGCCCAAACTGCAGACACGCTGTATTTACATTCTACTTTTTGGGGCAATAAGTTTTATAAAGGCGATACAATTTATGGCATAAATGGAGTGTTAGAAGAATTAGCAACCAACGAACAGCCCTATGAGCTTATGCTAAGTGCCAAAAAAGACAATGTTTTTGCCCAATTGTTTGGAGCTGCAGGTGGATTATTAATAGGCTGGCCAATTGGCACGGCCATTGGGGGTGGAGAACCTCAATGGTATTTAGCCGGAATTGGAGCTGGGTTAACTGCTATTAGCATTCCTCTTTCAATCAACTTTAAGAAAAAAGCGAATCAAGCACTTTACAAGCATAATGCATTATTAATGGAACCTTCTGCCAAGTGGAATCGCAAACCAACATATCATTTAGGCTTTTCTGGTAATGGGTTGCAATTACGAATTCAGTTTTAATAATGAGTTTTTACCAACACATATTTGCCAAATTTTACGATGGCTTTATGCATGGGTTTGAACGCAAGCTTTACAAAAAACGAAAGTACTTACTTTCTAAGTTAGAAGGGCATGTGATTGGTGTGGGGGAAGGGACTGGCATTAATTTTCAATTTTACCCAGAAGATATTCATATTCATGCAGTAGAGCCCTCCAAGCCAATGTTAGAAAAAGCAAGAATCAAAGCTGTTGGAAATTCTAATATTACATTTTATAATAAGGACATAAATGATGTAGCATTAAATGAACACTTTAAAGAAAAAAGCATAGACGCTGTTATATGCACCTTGGTTCTTTGCACTATTCCTGACCCGATAAAAGCCTTACAAAATTTTAAAAAATGGCTTAAACCAAATGGGAAACTTATTATTTTGGAGCATATCCACGCTAGTAAACCAGCGAATAAAAAATTGCAAAACTTTATAAACCCCGTTTGGAAAGTATTTGGTGAAGGTTGCCATTTAAATAGAAATACGGATTTACTTATAAAAGAAGCTGGTTTCACCCCAATTTTAGAAGAATATTTTATGAGAACCTTAAGGTTTTATTCAGGAGTATTTAAACTTGGTGAAAACCATCGGTAAGATGATAAATTATTGTTGGCAAGGGATTCTTTTGGAAGAAAGTAGAATTTAGATAACAGGGTTATCCATTTAAAGCGCATAGAAATGGCTCAAAAGAAAATCTATGGGGGGCTAGTATATTTGAGTTATGGAAAAGGATGTATTAAGA
>JAMOMJ010000470.1 GCA_027067135.1 Cyclobacteriaceae bacterium | reverse complement strand
TTCAAGCTAATTGATAGTAACGAATACGAAGAACTTATGACCATAAGAGAAAAGGACAGCGATATGAAATTCTTGATAAAAGAAAAGGATGGGGTTATCGAAGAACTGCTTATGGTAATTGGCAGCGAAGACAGCTTTTTTTTACTTAGCCTGGTGGGTGATATTGACTTAAAACAAATCTCCAAACTATCAAAATCAATGGATATTGATGGGTTCGAAAATTTACAAAATATAGATAAAAATTAAAAGATAAAAGCGTTAAGATGGAAGTCAGAAGCAACAAGCTTTAAGCCTCACATCTCAAACTAATATAAAACAAACTCAAAATAAAATTTAAACAATAAACAACTCGAAAAAATGAAAAAAATAGCAACATTATTAATCGCCATTGCATTGATTCCCGGTCTAATCTTTGCCCAAACAAGGTCTTTAACCGAATTTCAGGAAAAGTACCGAGATATGAATAATACCACCTTTGTTGATATTGGCGGGTCGCTTTTCAACTTTGTATCAGGCATTGCCAAATATGCTGATGAGGACGATGAAGATAAAGAAGATATTGAAGCGGCAGGTAGAATTTTAGGAGCCATTAAAGCAATGCAAGTATTAGAAATCCCTTACCGAATAATCAACCAAAACGATATTACAGCCTTAAAAAAGAATATGAAAAGAGAAAAATTCGAACCTTTAATGACCATTAAGGAAAAGGACTCTAATATCGATATTGTAGCTCAAGGAAGTGGTTCTGAACTTAAAAACATTACATTTTTAATTGATAGTGAAGATAGTTTTGTGTTACTTACCTTCCAGGGCACACTATCAATGAAAGATGTTTCGTATTTAGCCAAAAATCAAAAAAACTGGCATTAAAATGTCCTGAATTTTACCATCTATAGGTTCATTATCATTCTTGCTTTCGCAGGAATGATATTTTTAATATTTATAATTTAATCTATTCATTTTCTTTATGAAAGCTATCACACTCCCATTTCTATTTGTAGTCCTTTCTACCATAAGCTTTGCCCAAAGCAAAGTAATGAAAAACCTGGCAGAAGAATTTCCTGACAACAGAGCTTTTGTGATGTACCATAGCAGTTTTACGATGCTTAACCAGTCAGACGACCCCGAAATAGCAGCCTTAGCAGCCACCATAGATAAAATTAAAGTACTTACATTCGATAATTTTTCATCTTCTGCTAAAACAAGCTTAATTTCGGAACTGGAATCGAATGAGTTTGAATTACTCATGAGCATTAAACGAGATGGATCAGATGTATTAGCCTATATTAGTGAAGATGATGACGAGATAGAAGGCTATTTTCTTCTTGTTGAAATGGATGGGCAAACCCTGGCAATAGATGTGTTGGGCAGCCCTGATCCGAAACAGATTGGTAAATTAATTGACACCGTAAAGAATCATTAAACGTGGATGTAGTATTAGAAACAAGGCAATTATCCAAATATTATGGCCGATTAAAAGCGGTCGATAACCTTGATTTAAAAATCCCTAAAGGGGCTGTTTTTGGTATCTTAGGGCCTAATGGAAGTGGTAAAACAACTACCTTAGGTATGCTCTTGGATGTAATTCAGCCCACGGGTGGAGATTACCGCTGGTTTGGGCAACCTGCAACGAAAGAGCAACGAAAAAGGATTGGAGCCATTTTAGAAACACCCATTTTCTATCCATATTTATCGGCTCGTAAAAATCTGGAAATCGTTGCTTTAATTAAAGAAGTTTCAACAGATAGAATTGAACCTGTACTAAAGCAAGTTGGCTTATTAGAGCGTGCAAATGATAATTTCAAAACATTTTCATTGGGAATGAAGCAGCGTTTATCCATTGCCTCTGCCCTACTATGCGACCCTGAGGTTATGATATTAGACGAACCCACTAACGGGCT
>JAMOMJ010000469.1 GCA_027067135.1 Cyclobacteriaceae bacterium | reverse complement strand
GATATTGCAAATGAAGGAAAAACCATCATTTTAGCGAGCCATTTATTAGATGAAGTGCAAAAAGTATGTTCCGATTTTGCGGTACTTAAACTCGGAAAGCTAATTTACACAGGCAAAGTGGCCGATGTAGGCAAATCTGAATTTAAAGTAATTGTAAAAGCCGATACTGATTTAAAGCCAGTTTTAGACCAATGCGATTTGGTAGAAAACGTTAAACCTCTATTGAATGGAGCTTTTGAAGTGGACATGAAAGAAGGAAAATCGGCTCCGGATTTAAACGCCTACTTGGTTAAAAACAATATTATTATCAGCTCTCTTGAAACTCAGGCCAAAACATTGGAAACTCAATTTTTAGAACTTTTAAACAACGCCTAATGCTACGACTTTTAAAAATTGAACTCGCAAAAAATAAATCGTATCGTACTTTTTGGATTCTCATCGGTATTTATTTTATATTTCTGTTGGCCACTACGTTAAGTGGAATGGAAGCACTAAAATGGTTGGCTTCTAAAGGTGCAGAAATAGGTCAATTCGATATATTGAAAGTACCGCTATATCATTTTCCTGATATTTGGCAAAACCTGACTTTTGTTGCACAGTATTTTAGGTTTCTAATTGGTATTTTCATCATTATTTCCATTACCAATGAATTTTCGTATAAAACCATTCGTCAAAATGTGATTGATGGCCTCAGTAGAGCTGATTTTATTACATCAAAAGTGTTATTTATTATAGGGTTTAGTCTTTTAGCCACCATTGTAGTTCTATTTATTGGCTTAGGAATGGGTTCCATTTACTCTCCCGAATCTGAAATGAGGTTTATGTTTAAACATATTGAGTTTGTGGCTGCCTATTTTTTAGCCACACTTAATTACTTGCTATTGGTTATGGCCATCGCCTTAATTGTAAAAAGGGCAGGCTTGTCAATTGTTATTCTGCTCATCTACCCTGCCTTTGAATGGATTTTTAAAATTCCATTGCCAGATTCAATGGAATACTTAACAGAATACCTTCCCTATTCTGCCCTATCAAATCTTATTGATATCCCATTTCCTAAATATGTATTTATTGAAATTAGAGACGTTGTTGATATAAAAGATATTCTAGTTAATATAGCCTATATCCCAATCTTAATTTTTATTGGATATAAATCAATTGCTAATAAAAATTTGAGTTAGTACAGATAGCAGGCTTTATGAATCAGACACTGAGTTTATAGACGAACACTAAGTAGTTTCGTATTTCACATTTCGTTTCTATTAATAAGGTAGTATATTCGTATTTACAAAAGGTCAAACAACATGCGCTTATTAGTTATTACCCTATTTTTATTAGCCGGTTTATCTGGTTGGGCACTTGATTTAGACAGCTTAGAACAGGTTGCTCAGGGAACCGATAGAGGAGCTATTAAAGCCAATAATTTACTTTATAACCAGTACATCAACTCTAACCCAAAAAAAGCGTTGGATTTCACGCTTAAAGCACTTGATTTAGCTCTTGGCATTGAAGACAAAGAAGGCATTGCTGCCAGTTATAATAATATAGGTGTGTTCTATAAAAACCATGGTGTGGTTGATAAGGCCATGAATTATCATTTACAATCTATGCAATTGAATAAAGAAATTAATAATGCAAAAGGCTATGCGTATAGCTTAAATAATATCGGCACCATTTATTCTATGAAAGGCCAGCCTAAAAAAGCATTGGAGTATTTTCTGCAATCTTATTGGTTATTAGATTCTCTTAAAGACCAAAAGAATATGGTAGGTGCTCTCAATAACTTAGGCAACACTTACCTTGCTATGGGCGAAGATTACCGAGCTATTGGCTTTTATAAAAAGGCCATTAAGATATTTGATAAGATAGAACATAGTGAGTTTGATCCTTATTCCAATATTGGCAATGCCTATTTTCAAAGAGGTGAGTTAGAAAGAGCCAGAAAGTATTATGAACTTTCGTTACAAACAAGTATCGCTAAAAAAGACATTGTGGGTCAGGCATTTGCCTACCATAACCTTAGCACCTTATTAATTGACCAAGGCAAGAAGAAAGAAGCTCTACAATTAGAATTAAAAGCCTTATCTAATGCGCAAAATGTAATTAATAAACCTCTATTGAAAGATATTCATTTATCTCTTGCCAACCTATATTATAGCCAGGGCAATATAGAAGAAGCCTATGATAACCGAGTGCTTTACGATGCCTACAGAAACGATATTGTAAACGAAACTTCCAGTAAAAAGCTGGCAGATTTGGAAGTAACCTTTCATATGCTTGAAAAGGAAAAAGAAATTGCCTTAATTAAAAAAGAGAATGAGGTTAATAAGCTTAGAGTGTCTAATACCAAAACTATTGTTATCATAGCCATTATGGGTGCAATTATTCTTTTGGGAGGAATTATTATTTACTTCTCACTTAAAAAAGGGAATAAAATTAATTTGTTAGACCCAAGGTGGAAGGTGAAGGAATAGGTGTTAAAACTTCTTACTTGATTTTTTAATACTATCATCCGACTAAAAAAAGGCAATGTTTTAGAAAAATATAAACATATCAGGTCAACCAATCCTCTGCCAATTATTACCTTTTGTTCCCGCCTCTGTAATTCAAGAAGCAATTGAATTACATAAATCAGACTATATATTATAAAACAATGATCACTTATCGTCAGTTGGTCTTTTTATTATACGGAGTCATATCTAAATACCATTCACTTCGTAACCTGTGTAAAAACCTACAGTTTCTGGAGGTAAACTATGTTATTTAGGGCTTGCTGAAAAACACATAAATAAAAGTTTATCAGAGAATTACAGTAGTTAGCTGTTAATAAAGTGCAAGGGTTTTAATCAAATTTGGCTAAAACCCTTGCACCTG
>JAMOMJ010000468.1 GCA_027067135.1 Cyclobacteriaceae bacterium | reverse complement strand
CCGTCATCACATCAGCAAATCTTATATCTCCATCTTTATCCCTCCTCTTAATACAATTTTCTCCAGAGGCACAAATAACTACAAGTTTCATTTCGTCATACCTGAGCTCATATTTCAACTTTATGTCAAATAAGTTATATTCCGCATAATTACGGCCATCTCCATTATACTCCAATATGTCCCCATTTTGTTTTGCAGATATCCGTGCAGTATAATCCGAATATTTAAGCATCTTTCCATTTATATACTTTACTGTTTCCTCAAAAGTTAGGCTTTGGGCATTGATGCTTATAAAGCCACCAAGAGTAATAATTGATAGTAATAATATTTTTTTCATTGTTTATCGTTTAGTTTATATTTTGTTTTTATTAATTAATCTTTGTTTTCGTAGGCAAATAGGGAATAGTCCACATACATATTGCCGGTAATATCGGGTACGTCTGCTTTATCGCGTATGCCATGCGGGTAATGCAATGGGCGTATAAAGGAGGCTATAAACAGGCCTATTTGGTCGTCTTTATCGTTTTTAAATAAGGTAGCCACCACATTGGCAACCAAACCCGTAAGCTCGGTTGCTGCCGCTGCTACGGGGTTGGTAAGGCTAGCTAGTTTAGCAATGTTGCTAACTAGGCTGCTTACATTATCTTCGGTTAAAATAGTTTGCAGCAATGTATCAGTATTGCGTGTGCGCTGGTCTATGCCAATGGCCATAAATTTCCAATTAAAATCGGAGTGGCTTTATACAGTATATAACCGGTATCGCCAAAGGTGAGCTGGTGGTTGTCGCGCACTTTATGCACGGTAGTCATTATACGGCTTGCCACTACCTGCTCTACTGCTTCGGTAATTAATGATTTTTGTTCGGCTATATCGGTGGTTTCAAAAAAAGCACTGAGGGCAGAAAAGTCATCGTTGCCCGTAGTAATAAAACTCATAAACTGCACTTCTTCTTTGCCAAAGAACTCTCGGTTGTTTAAAATTTTTACTTTGTTTATACGTAGGTAAAACATAGCGGTTGGTTTTTGGTTGTTCCTCAACTCGGAGAGCGACTCGTAGTCGCACACCAAGTGCAGGTTTGCTTTTCTGCCATAAAGTTTTTACTAAATATCTCCTTTTACAATACCTAGGCCTAGGTATATTTAGGCTGTTTTATAATTATATAAGGCAGCAATTGTATTTTACTAGGCAAATAAATGCATTATTAGAAATGTTACCGAAAAAACTAGTGTAAGACTTGAGTAGATGGTTAGGTTTAACACAGCTGCTCGAGGAGGCTTCTTTACCAGAAATTATAAACCTTCAAGGTCTAATATTACGCTGGCAAGAGACCTTGAAGGTTTATATTAAGATTATAACCTTCTGATGGGGTAAAAGTTAAGCTTATTATTGCCCGACAGTTTTTCATCTTAACGCTGTATTCCTTAATGAAGAGATTACTTCGTGCCTCGTAATGACGGGAAGTATCATCATTACTAAGCCTATGCCTGCCAGCAGGTGGTGAGGCACGACTGCTATAATCTATTATTTGTACCTTAGGTTTTATATAATAGATTTCTTCACCCCCTGCACCACGCCCGATAAGTTAAAAATGTAGGATGTGGTTTGTAATGACTGTTATTTTAAGGAGGGGCTTTAATCTTGTTAAGATACTGAAATAAATTTAGGATGACTTAGCGATTTTTCATAGGCTGAAATGTAGTTACCTACCATTCTTAGTAAGCTAAAAAGCATTCGCTATTTTTATAAGCTCTGCATAAGATTTAATATTCAGTTTTTTCCAGATATTCTTACGGTGGGTTTGCACCGTGTGTATTGATAAATGTAACCCCTCTGCTATTTGATTAGACGTTTTTTCGTTTGCAATAAGCTGTAATACCTCTTTTTCTCTATTGGTTAAGCTTTCTAGTTTTTGTGTATAGTCTTCAATAATATGCGTATCATTAATAATAGTGCCAGTTAATTGAGCATTTAATCCATTGCTTTCTATGATTGACTGAGAAGCAATATTCACTTCAAAATAAATAAGTTTTCTTCTAACAAAAATACCCATTGCTGTGGTTAGGAATATAAATTCAACAAAAAAACCAGAAAGTACTGCTAATGAACTATCTGTAAAAATAGTAGAACTTACTAATCCAACATCTATTAAAATAGAGTAACCAATACCCATAAAAGAAGCAATATACCCAAGTATAAAAAGCCCTGCATTTATGGGGTTAATTGTGCGGTAATAATAGGCTGTGATAAAAGAAGTAATAAAAACTGCCAAAATAAGAAAGTAGGCATAGTAAAGAAATCCCACAGTGCTAATCTCAAAAATAGTTGGCAACACCATAAGAAAAAGAATGGCCCCTAAGCCAAGCATTAGAAAATAATACACTTTATGAATACGTGGAAAGTACGTGGGTGTATTAAAATATGCTTGCGCAAATTTAACCATCATAATCATTGTAAAAGGTACTAGAATAGCTATGTTATACAAATTTAAAAACGGCAAATTTGGGGTTATTATTTGAAAAGCTAAGCCTAAGCTTGTCATTAAAAAAAGCCCAATACTAAGGGCATAAAAACCATAATACCTTAAAATTGGCATATTAATATAAATACTAGCCACAATAGAAATAAATGCAACGAGCAAAATGGCTCCAAAAAACAATCCATATAAGATAAACTCTTTGCTTTTATGTATTTCGAATTGTGCAACAGAATATACTTTGAGCGGGAACCTATCTACTGTTTTTCGTTTTTCTAGGTTTAGAAGCAAAATTTTTTCTTGGTTAGGCAAAAAATGAATGGGAAATATAAAATTACGATGGTTCACTGGTCTTGTAGAAAAATTAAAGGTATCGCCAGTAGTATAATTTAGGGTTACACTATCGTTTAAAACTGTGTATAACTTTACAACATCGGTTCTGTTAAAGGCTAGCTCTAAGTAGTACTGCTCCGCACCTTTTGCTTCGTTTTTTAACTTAAATAGCAACCAAAATCCATTGTCGGCCAACTCTGCTCCGGCCTTTTTCTTATTAAAATTTTCAAGCATCTCCCCTTTCAGTATGTAATCGAGTGCTTCTTTTCCTTCTAATGTATCTAGTGTATAAAATACACGAATAGAATCATTAATAAACCGGGGAGTTTGCGTTGGATTTAGAGGTATAGGTACCAGATTAAGAACTACGTTATTATTTTGTGCACTTGCAGATGACCCAAGCACCAAAAAAAATAAAATAAATGAAGAAAAAAATCTATGTTTCATTCGATAACTATGACCATCAAAATATCATTTAATAGATTGCAGTATTGCATTTAAAATTACGCTATATAATTTATTGATTAGTGAATTTCAATATTATTCTAACCATTCGAAAACATGTACTATCATAGTTGTGTTTTGATTTTGTACTTTAGAACTAGACTTCGAATTTATGAAACTTATTTACAGTGGAGAAAATGGCAGAATCAATTAGCAAAATAAAAGTGGAGGGTGGAATAGTTTACGCTAAAACTGTTGGCACAGGAAGTAAAAAGCTGCTTTTGCTGCATGGTGGTCCAGGGTTAACCCACGAATATTTTGAAAACTTTACGGAGCAGTTAAAAGATCAGGATGTGCAGCTTATTTATTACGATCAATTGGGATCGTATTTCTCAGATCAGCCAGAAGATACTTCTTTGTATAACATTGAGCGATTTGTAGAAGAAATTAGGACCCTTGTAACAAATTTGGGTTTAACGGATTTTTACATATTAGGGCACAGTTGGGGTGGAACTTTATTAATTGAGTATGCATTAAAATATCCTACAGAACTAAGAGGTATTATTATTTCTAATATGATGTCTGATTTTGGTGCTTACCAAACTTATGTTGAAGAACAGTTTTCGACCTTCCCAGAGGATGTTCAAGAAAAATTTAATAAACTTATTGATCAGAAAGCATTTGCAGACCCTGAATTTCAGCAATTAGTATTTCAGTATTGGTACACACCTTATATGTGCCGACTTAACCCTTGGCCAGATGCCATGAATAGAACACTGCAACATTTAGCAGCACCAGTATTAATGACCATTTTAGGGCCAAACCCTTTTAAGGTATTGGGCACTCTTAAAAATTGGAACAGGTATAACGATTTAAAGAAAATCAACACCCCAACATTAGTTATTGGAGCAGAATATGACTCAATGGATGCTAAACACCTTAGAAAGATGGCTAATCAACTTCCAAATGGAACCTATGCACACTGCCCAAACGGTAGCCATTTTAGTATGTGGGATGATACTGACATATATTTTGATTCAGTAAAAGATTTTATTCTAATGGATTAGTAACAGGATTAAATAGACTCAATCAGCATCCCAAATCTAAATAATTCTGCTTGATTTTTAATATTTAACTTTTTTATAATATTCTTTCTATGCACGTTTATCGTATGAACGGATAATGAAAGCAAGTCAGAAATTCTTCTACTCGTTTTTCCTGTACCTATCATTATTAATATTTCCTTCTCTCTTTTTGTTAAAGACTGGAATTGATATAAATAATTTTCAATTACCAAATTAGGTTCTAATACTCCAGATGATATAAGGCTCATTTTTTCTAACTCTTGCAATGAGTATGTAATAGAAATAAAATAATTTTCATCAAGCACACAACGAGTTGTTGAGCGCCAACAATAATCGGTTTCAACCCTATCTCTTATGGGGGTGTCTTGAATTAACAAATTGATATACAGATAAATAGTTGCATATTGCGATTATAATTAATGGCTATGAATAGATACAAAAAAGCTGGAA
>JAMOMJ010000467.1 GCA_027067135.1 Cyclobacteriaceae bacterium | reverse complement strand
CCATAATAAGCTGTACTTGGAGTGGCTTTCGACAAATTGGCTCCTGCAAAAAAACCTAAATACCATTGGGTCTTTAAAAAAGGGTCTTTATACGAGGGAGTTTTTCTTTTCTGTGCCCATACTGTGGTGGTTAACACAAGGAGCAATACGGTTAGTTTTAATCGCATCTATTTAATAATGGTTAGCTTGTTAGATTCTCTTATAGGGCCTGCTTGGAAATTATAAATGTACTGACCAGCAGGCAAGTTATTAATTGGAAATGTAATTTGATGTTCTCCTGGTTGTTTTATTTCATCAACAACTGTAGAAGAGTACCTGCCTTGAATATCAGAAAGAACTAATCTCACCGAAGTATGAGCGTTAATTCTATAGGTAAACGTTACCTGGTCTTTGGCTGGGTTAGGATAACATGGTTTCATATAAAATTTGTCTTTAATAAAATCATTAACTGAAGTAATTACATTGGAATCAATAATGTCTAAAGGTTCATAAGTACCTCCATTATCATCGGCTCCATTTCTGTAATCTCTAAATAAAATATCATTTTGGATGGTTGCATCATCCACTTCAAACCAATCTTTTAGAATAGATGCATAAATCTGTTTAAAATCATATTGCATTTCAACATTACTTAAATCTAAGTTAGGTACTTTGCCCAACACACCAGATTTTGCATAAGGACCAAATAAAAACATGGGGGCTCCTGTGCCGTGGTCTGTACCGTAACTTCCGTTTGATCCTATTCTACGACCAAATTCTGAGGTCGTCATTGTTAATACTTTTTCTTCTAAACCACGGGCTTTTAAATCGTCCTGAAAAGCTTTCATTGCCGTAGAAATATGGTACATCTGCGTAGCGTGAACACCCATAGTTGGGTCGTAGTTTTCCACTTGTTCAGCGTGGGTATCAAAACCTCCAATTCGGAGCAAGAATACTTTTGTTTTTACCCCTTGGCCGGCTCCACCGCCATCGAGTAAGCGAGCAATAAGCTGTAACTGACCAGATAATGGGTTGCGTTTAGCATTTTTAGGTGCATTGAATGGGTATGTTTCCGGATAAGTTACCGATGATTCTGAAGAGGCATCCCACACTTTGCTTAGACGTTGTGCGTAATCTTCTGTTTTATCCTCTAATCCTAAAATCCAATTCATTTCCTTTCCATAGGGAGAATTGTCCAGAGCCACAGGAGGCTTTCCTCGAGGGTCAACTCCTTCATCCACAAAACCTTCCAATGAATCTACTAAATCGGCAAATGTTTCAGGGTTGCCACCCAAAGAGATAGACGCAGGAATGTTACCATTTTGATGAAACACCAAGGAAACATCACTTCCTAATTCAATGGCCAGCGGGTCTTGCATTTCTGCATTAGGAAAATCATCTGGGTAAGTTTGAGGCTTATAAGCTTGTTGTAAATAACGACCAATCCACCCTGAAGAGAAATAATCGTTAGCGCCTCCACCCATAAACCAAATGTCTCTACCTCTAAAGTGAGAGCCATTATTATTGGTATAGGATACTCCTTGAACAATGCCCAATCGTCCATAATCATAGAGCTGTTTCATAGCACCCATATCTGGGTGAAGCCCAACTTTTGCCTCAGAAGGCAAGGTGCTATCAAGTTCAATTAATGCTCTGTTGGTTCCTTTTTTAGGAATGGCAATATTTGCTCTTCGGCTATAATATTGGTCGTATTGGTCTACTGGGATAATGCTATTGAGTCCATCATTACCACCATGTAATTGTAAAATTATCAACACTCGGTCGTTGGTGCTGGTAGCAGCCAATTTACTCAACTGGCTTTCT
Source organism: Cyclobacteriaceae bacterium (assembly GCA_027067135.1). Classification (GTDB taxonomy): domain Bacteria; phylum Bacteroidota; class Bacteroidia; order Cytophagales; family Cyclobacteriaceae; genus JAKISE01. The sequence continues at coordinate 2,997 of JAMOMJ010000467.1, read as the reverse complement.
TGCGCTAATAAATTTATAGGAAACCCACCTAATGTTAGAGAGCCTCCTGTGAGTAGTGTATTTCTTAAAAAATGTCTTCTTTTCATAGTGGCCTACATTAACTGGTATTCAGGTGTTTGTAAAAGTGAGTTGAACAGTTTTATTAATTGCCCTTCAACTACGTCCATTTCGTAATTGGCATTCCAGCGATTAGTCCATTCTCCTTCGGGGTCTGCATCAAGTTGAGGTTCATAAAGGAATGCTTGTAAAAAATAATTAAGTCGTTCTGCTGTTAGGCCAGAATTATCATCGGCTGCTGGGTCGAATGTAAGATTAAACTGTACGGGGAATAGGTATTGGATGTAAGCCATTATTAAGAGTCTGGCATCTGAGCCAGTAGCATTATCAACCTTGTCTTTGGTAAATTGAACTGCGTCAAAACTTGGCATTTCAGGGTTTTGGCTGCTCATCATTACAAAAATACTTCTAATTAAATCGTAGCGGTTGGCTAAGTAATTAGAAGATATCCAGTTTCGATTATAGGCAGGAAACTGATGATAAGCCGTGTAGCCAGCTACTTCAAAGGGTTCATAATAATCCTGCCCCATGCGTTGCATACGTTGGTAAACACCTCTCATTTGTGAATAAAACAGCTCATAATCCGTTACGAAATTTGCAAAATTGATATTGAATGCACGATAGATGCCTGCTACTAAATCTAAAGGTGATTTTATGATGGCACCATACTTATCGTCATTTACATCCATTGCTACGGCATCGTAAAAATGTTCGCTTTGAAATAGTTCTTCTAGTACAGGTTGTATTTTGAATCCATTTGCTACCAGTGTTGCCGCCATTTCAGTAATTACGGTGTCTTGAATTTCTTGGGTAACCTCGTGATACACATAGAAACGATACAAGGTTCGGCATATAAAGATAGCCGATTCCTGCTGCGAAGTAATCATATCAACCAATTGGCTAATCTCATCAATCACACTTTCATCCGTAGGTTGCCCATTTTGTAAAAGCGTAGGGTCAGGTGTAATTACTGTATCGTTATAGCGGTTGCTAAATTGTTTCGGGTCGTTATCGTGAGCGCCCGTTACTACACGACCTCTTGGTAAATTAGTGTCGATATCAACGGTTTGATAAGATTCATCAAGCTTTATTCCTGATAAAACGCGAGCTGCTGCTTGCACATCTTGCTCTGTATAATTAAGGTAATCACCTTGAGGTAAATCGGTTGGAAATGTTCCTTCTAGTCCACGGCCAATGGCATAAAGTTCCATCAACTCTCTGCCATAATTTTCGTTAGGGCTTCCTTTTACATTTTGGCTTCCATCTAAAAATCGAAGCATAGCATTATCAATGCTAATCTTTTTTAAGAGAGACTTAAAGCTAAATTCTTCCGTTTTGTTTTTATCGAATGCAAATTGCCTAAACAATTCATTTTGAAAATAAAGTGTTCGGCTATTACCCACCTTATCTTGTTTAGTGGTAAGATGTGTATGGAAGAAATACACTATTTTTTCTCTTGTACTAAAGCTAACTGGTTGGTTCGTGTCACAAGATAGACCAATCATCCACATTAATAAATGGTTGGTTAACCCTCTACTTCCAAGCTCTTCTCCATATACTCCTGAAAGCAACCACTCTTGCCCTGTTTCAGGATTTATAGGTAGCTCGGGGTTGGGAATTTGGTCATCAAAAAGTAAAGTGATGGCATTTGCGGCAGTAAGCGTTTCAAACTGCTGAATTAAAGGTATGGTGGGGCCAAAAGTTGCTCTTCGTAATAAATGAGCTGCCCTTGTTGGGCCTAAAACACCTGTATAAGGAGTAAGCGGCATAGGTTAGTTTAGTTAGTTTGTATGGGTTAATCCTAAAAGTAATGAAATGTAACCAAGAATTTAGACGAGTTGTAGATTTTGCCGTTGGGTAGCATTTTAAAGCGACAAATGTCTGCAATAATTAGCTATTCCCTTGTTGAACTTTCTTCCAGCAGACGCTTGGCATCATCATCAGTGCCAAGGATTACAGCTAGCCAATGTGTTCTCGGGTTCTGCTCCAAAATTATTTTGATGGCCATAGTTAATGGTACAGATAAGAACATGCCTACTGTGCCTAATACAAATCCCCAAAAAATAAGAGAAACAAAAATTATAAAAGTAGAAAGTCCAAGACCATTTCCCATCATTTTGGGTTCAACAATATTGCCTATTAACATGTTCACAGCTATGTACGCAAGCATCGTCCATAAAGAGCCAGCAACACCCAATTGAATTAGAGCAAATAAAACTGCTGGCAAGGCTGCAATGATTGACCCGAAATTAGGAATGTAGTTTAATAAAAACACAATTAACGCCCAAACTATAGCGTAATCTACTCCAATAATGAGCAAAGCAACCCAAATGATAAACCCTGTGAGCAGGCTTGTCATGGTTTTTATGGAAAGATAATGACGGATACTTTCTGCAATGGTTTTAAGGTAACCCATTGTTACCTGAGTACTTTCTGCAATGGCTTTTCCTTTTATGGCAAAACTATCTAACTCTAATAATAGAAATAGAACTAAAAATAATATGGTCAAAAAATTGCCCATAAAGCCTCCTAACTGCTTGAGAACATTGGTGGTAAACTGCATTATTTTGGAAGGAGCAAGTTCTGAAGAAAGATTTGTTCCGTTTAAATCGATTCCTTTACTTGCCAAATAATCACCAGCAGAGGCCGTTATCTTATCTAGGTTTTCTTCGTATTTTGGAGCATCTTCCGAAAAAGAAGAAACTGAATTGCTAATAATTTGGCCTAAGCCAATGAAAACTAAAATGATAAGTGTTACTACCATTGCAATAGCTACTCCTTGTGGAACCTTTTTCTTTTGCAACCACAAAATGGGTTTAACAGAAATAATACTGATAAATAAGGCCATTAAAAATTGAGTAACAATAGCTTCTGCATACATTATGCCTGCTAAAACAATTACTAGAGCCGCAAATTGTACGACTAGTGGAAACTTTTGTG
>JAMOMJ010000466.1 GCA_027067135.1 Cyclobacteriaceae bacterium | reverse complement strand
TCTCTGTTAACCAACACTCCACCTGAAACATCGAGCAAATTTGAGCTATTGTCTATTGGTGTAAACCCAAATCTTACATTCGAAGAGGCTCTATTCTCAATTCCTAACTCTGTGTTTTGTTCCCAGTTTAAATTATACGTTGTAAAAAATGATTTTTTATGAAAAGCTTTGAGTGTATATCCTCCATCTTGTTTTCTACTTTGTCTTTGGCTGTTTTCTGTTATTACAGAAGTAAAACTTAAGGTGTTCAAGAACTTTTTGGTACGATGTTCAATTTCTCCTGAACTATTAAATTGTAGGTTTTCGTTTCCTTTTGTAAACGAAAATCCAGCATCAAATGATCCGTTAAGCTGTTTCCAAAATTTTGAATTTACTTGCGCTAAACTTGTAATTTCATGTAATGGTATCATCTCTTGAAATACTCCGAAAGAAACCATTGCTGCGCCTGGCAACCCTTTGTTAAACTTTCCAAAGTAAACACTGTGGTCTTTTAGCGTAATTTCGAATTTATGTAAGGTTTCTAAAGAAGATATTCTAGCCCATTTAATGTAGAGCTTTCCCATATCTGAAGTTTTTACATAAAGTTTCCCTTTTGATAAACTAATTACTTCACAGGTAATTCTATCTCCGTTATAAAGGCTAACAGTATCTGTTTTTTGTGCATAAACCCACGAGGTACTAATAAATACAAATGCGATATGTAGGAATATATTTTTTTTTAAAATTAATAATTTGAGCATAAATAAGGCTTAGGAGTTTTTTGCCCTGATGATATTTAATTGCTTAGTATCTTGTATCAATGTCTTTATCTTTCACCTTTGTTTTTTCTAACACGAGGAATTGTTCCCAAAAATCTGTTTCGGGCACAGGGGCTGTTATTTCAATAGGTTCTTTTTTTATAGGATGCTGAAAGTATAACTTTCGAGCGTGCAGGTTAATGGATTTATCCACATTGGCAGACGTATAACCATACTTTAAATCTCCTTTAATGGGAGTTCTAACTGCACCAAGTTGCGCTCTTATTTGATGAGGTCTTCCAGTTTTTGGCTTTATTTCTAGTAAAAAATGGTCGTTTAGTTTACCTAGTACTCGGTAACTAAGTTCTGCTTTTTGAGCTCCTTCAGTTTGTTCTTGATAGGCAGTAACCAAGTTTTTAGTGCCATCTTTTTTAAGCCAGTTTATAAGTGTGCCTTGGTTACGAGAGCTTCCAGGAAACCTTGGTTTATGCTTTGTAATTGCCCAGTAGGTTTTTTGTACTTTCCTGTCATGAAATAATTTACTCATGCGTTCCAACCCTTTCGAGGTTTTAGCAAGCACCACTATGCCACTAACAGGCCTATCAAGTCTATGCACTAAACCCATAAACACATTACCCGGCTTATTGTATTTAGTACGAACATAATCTCTGCAAAGCTCAACCAAAGGTTTATCTTTTGTCTGATCGCCTTGTACAAGTACACCTGAGGCTTTGTTTACTATAAGTAAATGGTTGTCTTCATACAGTACATAAAATGGTCTTTTATCTCTAGACATATTTGCAAATTATAGCACAAAGATATTTAATAAGTTTTTAGTACAGAATACCTACACACCACTAAAATTGATAATGTTTGGTGTTGTGGCACTTCGGATATTATGGCTATAAATGCAGTGAATGCGGGTTAAAGGACAGCCTGTAATACTATCGAAAATTAGAAAGAATACAATCTCCGCACACTATGTTTCAGAATTCTGCATGTTAGTGCAAGAATGTTTTCTGATTTTAGTTGCCCCTACAATATGTTGAAGGGGCAACTAAAATCTAATTATTCAATTTTTAACATTCGTTTTGAAATAGTATTGTTCTTGAATTTAACAGTATAATAATAAACGCCACTTTTTTCATTTTTGGTGTTCCATGTAAATTTATGCTCTCCGGCTGAGAGAAAACCCTTAACCAAAGTAACTTCTTTTTGTCCTAGTGCATTGTAAATAATAACTTCTACATTACCTTTTTTAGGAATAGAAAATGAGATATTCGTGTACTGGTCAAATGGGTTAGGATAATTTTGGCTTACCTTATAGTTTGAGTCAATTTCCTTAATAGAAGAAGAGGGGGTGGATACTGCCGCCTGACTTGTACCGGTACTACTTGATCTTGCAGAAGCAGGGGTTGAGTAGGCTACATACTCACTATTTTTCACCCAAATGGCATAGCCCCTTGCAGGAGCAGATACATAAACCCTTCCATCTGCTTGTACAACGGTAGTTTCACTAGGGTTAAAAGCATTAACTAACGTTTCATTAGCCCAATTTTGGTATCCGGTTGGGGAACTATCAACCCATAGGCCTTTGGTGTTGGCATCATTATTATTGAGTACAATAATTGCACCGTTCTTGCTTCCATTTCCTTGTCGCCTGGCAACATATACATTATAGGTACCGCCTGAAGGGTAAGGATTGCCAATCTCACTTAATACAGTCAAAGAACCCCCCAGATAAGTTTTTCTGGTAAACATCAGTTTGTTTATCTCTTCATGTAAAGAGGAAGGAGCCGTTACTGTTTTAGACTGATCGTGGTTATCAACTTGTGTTACACCATAATAATGGGGATAAAAAATTGTAGGCCTTCCTTCGTGGGTAAGCATGTAGGCGTATGCCATATCAAAATCTTTTGCAAGCCATTTATCACTCTCTTTGCCAGTATCATGGTTATCTACAAAAGTTACCACAGATGTTCCAAGTAAGCTATTTCCTGTATTATTTCGTACCAAGCCTGAGTGGTTCAACCAAGCCATATTAAAGCTGGATTGGTTGCCATTAGACATATCTTTTAACGTATTTTTTAGAGGGAAATCAAATCCATCTACATCGGCTCCGCCTGCGGCTACCGCATTTACCCAGTTTTTTATTCGATAATCCGCCCCCCAATATTCGCCTACTATAAAACGCTGCGAACCATTTATCAAGGGTAAACTGTTTATCCAGTCAGCCGCATACGATTCCTGAAAACCCCTGACAAAATCCAACCTAAACCCATCAAATCCTATCTGGTTTACCAGCCAGGCACCCCAATCCTTAAACCGGTTTTGAACAGTTAAGTCAAATGTGTTAAAATCGTTACCAAAAAATTTAGTATTGGTAATTATTTCATCCGATCCCGGGAACCCAAGCCAATCGTTATTATCTACCGGATGAAAGCTGGAATAATCCCAGGAATAATTAGGTTCACCTGCGCCTGTATGTGTTACATATTGTACTCCTGTATTTGTTTTGGCTTCTAAGGTAGTTGAAGCAAGGTTATTGCCGTTATACCAAATTGCAGTAGGATAGTAGCCATTTTCCTGAGCTGCCCATTGCCATTCCCAATTCCCATTTGAATCTACTCCCTCTCTTTTTGCAGTAAGTTTTATGATAATATCATTGGCTGAGCTTAGGGTTATTTTGTATTCGTCTATATCAGTTTGCGAATTAATATGTGCCTGTACTGTATTTCCCGAAGCAGGAAAAGCATTAAAACTACCGTTTCCATTGTTAGGCTCAAATTCCCAGGTTGGCGTACCAGTAGAGCCGCTCCCGGCCCAATCTATGTTTATATCATAGCCTCTTTCACCCAAAACAGTCCAGTTTAGCAGGTATCCTTTTATCTGAATATAATAGTCACCGGCAGCAGCATTGGGGATAATCCAGGTAATTTCATTTGTTGGATATGCCTGATATTGTGTTGAGTTTCGGTAAGCCTCATCAAAAACATACTGCTTTACGGCAGGATTTGCTTCAGATTCTGAATCTCCAGTATATAAATGATTTAAAACCATGTCAGCATATACCTCAATGCCATTGCTATGCATGGTTGAAATCATAGATTCCAGTTCACTCCTGCTTCCAAATCGGGTTTCTATGGTTCCTTTTTGGTTGTAATTGCCCAGGTCATAATGATCGAAAATACCGTATCCCATGTCATATATTCCAAAATTTCCTTTGGCTGGAGAAGGGACCCATATTCCTGTAATGCCTGCATTCTTCATTCCAACAGCCTTGTTGCTAAGGTTATCCCACCAAGTTCCATTTTTGTTTACTGCATCAACAGGAACATCCCAATAAAAGGCCTGCAGCATTACATCATTTTGTGCATTACTGCTCAGAGGTACTTGAAAAAGAAATGCAATTAAAAAAAAATTGCCAGCCAATAGTTGTAATAGTTTTTTCATACATGTGTTTTTAATGATAAACTTTATTTTATCCTTATATTAATAAATGAAAGGTTCTGAGTTTTTGAGATTTCAAAAGGATATACATAAAGTATAAATGATTTTACACTTGAATGTATGGACGGAATTTAGTAATTACAAGGTAATTTATATAATTTTTTTACGGCAACGATTGCGGTAACGATTGCGGAAATTCTGAATAAACTAAGGTTCTTGTAAAATCTTTAAAATTACTTATAACCTGAGTTCGGGATGAGGAATGCTGTCAGCTATTCCTCATCCCGAACTCAGGTTAACAGGGTCACCCATTTAAGTCCCAAGAATATCAATAAATAAACCAGTCATGCTATCCCGATGATAAATACCAGGACAGGTGATGTTATTCTGATACAGCAATTTCTATGGCTCAAAAGAAAATCTATGGGGGCTAGGCAAATATTAAAGATACACGGTACAGGAAAAAGGAGAGGTCTCTAATTCCCCTGAAGGTAACCCTAAAGGCTTTAATTTTACCATTAAAGTTTTCGGCCAAGGCGTTGGTGCTTCTGTTAAAAAAATAGTTGAGTATTTCTTGCTGGTGTGCTTTAATGGAATTAGCAGCCGTAATGAAAGCATCAAA
>JAMOMJ010000465.1 GCA_027067135.1 Cyclobacteriaceae bacterium | reverse complement strand
CATAAAGGTTATCGAATTTTGATTTAGTCACCGAGTCATTAACATTTATTGCGGGAAATGGCAGTTCTCCTGCTTTGGCTAATTCATATAATCTATGTACGCCAGTTGTGGTTTCTTCGGTTACACCTTGGATGCCAGCTAATGCCTTTGTGTACCAACCATTACTTGTTGGCAATCTTTTCTTGATTGAGTTAAATAGGCAAATTTCTTCCTCAGACTCAGGGTTATCCAAAACGGATATATCTTTTTCTGCTTTTGAACCCAACATTAATAACATAGTTGCATCGCCGCCATCATCTAAAATCATGTTAGGTGTGCCGCCATCTGACCATTCCATAATGCGATGGGTGTATTCCCAATATTCATCTAATGTTTCACCTTTTACCGCAAAAACAGGGATACCCTGATCGGCAATAGCCGCTGCCGCATGATCTTGAGTTGAATAAATATTGCAAGATGCCCAACGAACATCAGCACCTAAATCAATTAGGGTTTCAATTAAGATAGCAGTTTGTACTGTCATGTGTAATGAACCAGCAATGCGTGCTCCTTTTAAAGGTTGTTTGCCTTTGTATTCTTCGCGAATGGTCATTAAACCAGGCATTTCAGTTTCGGCAATGCGGAATTCTTTGTGACCCCATTGGGCTAGACCAATGTCTGCAATGATGTAATCGGCTTTATTTTCTTGTGTCATGTTTTTCTCTATTTAAGTTTAATATCTTGGGGCGTGGGCTTTAGTCCACGAAATATATTAATGGACTGAAGTCCATTCCCCATAATGTGTCATATTTTTATAGTCCTGCAGCATCACGCAACAAGTCTGCTTTATCGGTCTTTTCCCAAGTAAAATCTGCATCTTCTCTACCCATGTGACCATAGGCGGCAGTTTTTTGGTAAATTGGGCGTATCAAATCAAGTTCTGTAATAATTCCATAAGGAGTTAAATCAAAATGTTGTGCTATTAATCGCTCAATATTTTCTTCTGGAATTTTATTAGTGCCAAATGTTGTAACACTAATTGAAGTAGGCTTTGCCACACCAATGGCATAAGAAACCTGTACTTCACATCGGTCAGCTAGACCTGCTGCTACAATATTTTTTGCCACATATCTGGTTGCATAAGCAGCTGAGCGATCGACTTTTGAAGGATCTTTGCCCGAAAAAGCACCGCCACCGTGACGTGCCATGCCGCCGTAAGTATCGACAATAATTTTACGGCCTGTTAAACCACAATCACCAACTGGACCACCAATAACAAATTTGCCAGTAGGATTGATGTGATATTGAGTATTGGCATCTAACCATTGGCTAGGCAATACTGGCTTGATAATTTCTTCCATAACCGCTTCACGCAAGTCTTTTAAGGAAATATCTTCATCATGTTGGGTAGATAAAACCACTGCATCAATGGCTACAGGTTTGTTGTCAACATAACGGAAAGTTAATTGCGATTTTGCATCAGGACGTAACCATGATAACTTACCTGTTCTGCGAATATAGGCTTGACGTTCAACCAATCTATGCGAGTAAGTAATTGGTGCAGGCATCAATACATCAGTTTCATTGGATGCGTAGCCAAACATAAGACCTTGGTCGCCAGCACCTTGTTCTTTTGCGGTGTTTCTATCTACTCCTTGATTAATATCTACCGATTGTTTGCCAATTAATGACATAACTGCACAGGTATTTCCGTCAAATCCAACATCGGAATTATTGTATCCGACGCCAGTAATGACTTTCCTAACTACGTCATCTAAATCAACCCAAGCAGAGGTGGTTACTTCACCAGCAATAATAGCAGTACCTGTCTTAACCATCGTCTCACAAGCAACTCGTGCTGATTTATCTTGTTCTAAAATAGCATCAAGTACCGCATCGGAAATCTGGTCGGCAAGTTTGTCTGGGTGTCCTTCTGAGACGGATTCTGAGGTAAATAAGAACTCATTGCTGTTTTGGCCCATAGTATTATATCTCTATATTTGAATAAAGAGATGTATTTTAAAGCTAAGTTAGTAAAAAGTGTATAAAAAAGCTAAAACTTTAGTGAAAAATAGATAAATAATAGTTAAAATAATGGGATATTACTATTTTGAGAAGTCATGTCAGCAGTTAAGGGAACTATAATACTTTTAGTCGTTATTGCTAATACGTTGTTTTGGGTGCCGATTTTAGTATTGTTCTCTTTAGTGAAGTTTATTATCCCAGTTGTAGCTATAAGAAAATACATTTCAAAACTACTTGTCTGGATTGCCAATAATTGGATTTGGTTAAATTCCAAAATACACTTACTATTTCATGGTAACAAAGTTGATTTGAAAGGTATGGAAAATTTAAAGCCAGATGACTGGTATTTAGTTATTAGCAACCATGCTGCGGCAGCAGATATTCCTATTTTGCAGAATGTATTTTATAAAAAAATTCCTTTTTTAAAGTTTTTCCTTAAAAGAGAGTTGATTTATGTACCGTTTTTAGGAGTGGCATGGTGGGCATTGGACTTTCCTTTTATGCGTCGCTTTTCAGCTGCTTATTTAGCCAAAAACCCACACATGAAAGGCAAAGATTTAGAAGTAACCAAAAAAGCCTGTGAAAAATTTAAAGATTACCCTATTTCGGTCATAAACTTTATTGAAGGCACTCGCTTTACTCAAGAAAAGCACAAAAAGCAACACTCAAAGTATAAGCATTTACTAAAGCCAAAATCAGGAGGCGTTGGATTTGTGCTAGGCTCAATGGGCAAACAAATGAATTATTTAATACAAACTAGTTTAAATTATTATCCAAAAGCACCATCTGCCTGGGAATATTTATGCGGAAAGTATGATAAAGTGGAAATCATTATAGAAAAAATCAAAATCCCAGACAATTTAAAAAATAAAAACTACATAACGGATATGGCGTTTAGGAAAGAATTGCAAGACTGGTTAAGTGGTTTGTGGACGAATCAAGATGCGAGGTTATCATGAGTGCAGAAAATTTATTTGATGTTGTGTTTAAAGGCAAGTTTGTTAGAGAATTGGATAAAAATAGAGCGGTTTTACATTTTTCAAAGGTATTTAAAGTATCTTTTGAAAAGGCGGAAAAATTCTTTGACGGCAATCCTCGCGTACTAAAAAAAGACCAAGAACTCGAAAAAGCCAATCATTTTAGAGAGGCTTTAAAAAAAGCAGGTCTTAAAGTTTCATTAATTAAAAAAATTAATGAGAACTTTAAGGCAGAGTTAACCGTGTCGGCACCCGGAGTGGTTTTAGTGACACCTCCAGAACCTGTTGTTGCTAATATTTCAACAGCACGGTTTTCACTTGATGAAGTGGGTGCACAATTTGCCAATCCAAAACCTGTAGCACCTGTAAATATTGACACATCTTCGTTTGAAATAGACCCAGAGGGAGTGGAAATTGTAAAAAAACAAGAGATTGCAGAACCAGAGTTTGATATTTCGTCTATTACATTAGATGAAATTGGTGCAATTTTTGATGAGCCACAAGAGTTGCCTGAGCCTTATTTAGACATATCAGAGCTAACATTAGATGAAGTTGGCGTAATCATCGTTGAGAAAAAGACGGTTCCAGCCGTAGATTTTGATACTAGCAGCATGAAACTAGCTGAGTTCGAGTAACTAATAACGCCATTGGGATTTCTAAAGGAAGTCCTATACAATAATAATTTGGAGAAAAAAATGACAATAAATATAGCAATAAACGGCTATGGTCGAATCGGTCGGAATATCGTTCGAGCCTTATATGAATCAAATGCTCAAAATGAGTTTAAAATCGTTGCAATCAATGATTTGGCTGATTTAAAAACATCAGTACACTTAACTAAATTCGATACCGTTCATGGACGCTTTAATGCAGATGTAGAAATGGTTGAAGGTGGGTTGACTATCAATGGTGACTCAATTAAACACTTTTCGATACGCAATCCAGAAGAGTTACCGTGGGAAGAATTAAATATCGATGTGGTTATGGAGTGTACTGGAATATTTCGTAGCAAAGAAACAGCTGGTAAACACATCAAGGCTGGAGCAAAGAAAGTCATTATTTCAGCACCTGGTAGCGGGGAAATGGATGCAACAGTTGTTTATGGAGTAAATGATGATGTATTAACACCTGATTGTCAGATTATTTCAAATGCATCATGTACAACAAACTGTTTAGCACCATTAGTTAAGCCACTCAATGACTCTATAGGCATTGAACATGGTTTAATGACAACAATCCATGCCTATACTAATGATCAGGTTTTATCTGATACACCTCATAAAGATTTGCGTAGGGCTCGTTCAGCTACGATGAGCCAAATACCAACGAGTACGGGAGCTGCAAAGGCCGTTGGCTTGGTTATGCCAGAGTTAAATGGCAAGCTTGATGGCTATGCTATGCGAGTACCAACGATAAATGTTTCCGTTGTTGACTTGGTATTTCAGGCATCCCGTTCCACCACAATAGAAGAGGTAAATGCTATTATGAAAGAAGCCTCACTTGGTATGAAAGGCGTACTTGGATACAATGACGAGCCTTTAGTTTCAATTGATTTTAATCACAATGCAAAATCTTCAACCTTTGATGCAGGACTAACCAATGTTACTAGTGGAACATTAGTTAAAGTGGTATCGTGGTACGACAATGAATGGGGTTTTTCCAACAGAATGCTAGATACTGCAAAGGCACTAATGAACTGTTAAAATCTAAGCTGTGACTTGGGTAAAAAGTAGGTGAGCAAAAGTTTACCTATTTTTATTCATTTATAAAGCCTTGTTGCATGTTAAATGTGACAACTGTACACTTCTGCATCAAATAACAACAAGAAACATCTATGGCAATACTCTCATTAATAAACGTATCATT
>JAMOMJ010000464.1 GCA_027067135.1 Cyclobacteriaceae bacterium | reverse complement strand
CTGCCGATAACTGTAATGCCTTTGCATGTTCATCTTCAAGAACATCAATTGCATTAAAAAAATCACCACTTTTTGAGTGATCACCCGTTTCATTCATTATTCTACTAATAGTAGGAAAAATTGTTTTTTCTTCTTCTATATTATGCTCTCTAACTTTTTCATCAAAGAAAGTGTAAAATTGCAATAATCTTTCATTAACTTCTTTATCAACCTTGCCACTCTCTATCATAGCAATTGTTTCTTCAAAATCGCCTAATATTTGATCATATTCTTTATGATCATCTGAAAATTTTTGTAATAGAGGATGCAAATTTTCATAAGGTATTTGCTCATCTATTTTTGGTGGATTATACGCTTCTGGGGGAGAATAAGGCGAAGCCCCTCCCCCATCATTTATCTCCACTTCTGGTTCATTATTTGTTAAACTAAAATCCATATACTTCCTTCTTGTACTATATTAACTTCTCTCATGAGTAGGTTCTTTTAATAACCACCAAATACCGGCTAATGAAATTACAACCATAAATGCCCATGCACTTGACCAAAGACCAGTGTAATTTAATAGGTAACCAAAAATAATTGGTGTAAAGAAACCACCTAATCCTCCTAGCACACCTACGATACCACCTACCATACCAACATCCTCAGGATATTGCTCAGGGATATATTTATAAACAGCTGCTTTACCAATTCCCCAAATTGCCCCAATAAGGACTGCTAGTACTGCAAAAATCCAAACATTTGCCTGAAAGGAAATTCTTGTAGTACCTTTAACTAAAAGTTGTTTTTTCTTAACTTGATCACCAACTTTTACCACAGCTTCTTGCCAAGATTTCTTAATTGGAAGAATATGCATCTCATCACTGTCAATAACATTTTCAGCATGATGAGCTTCTTTTGGAGTAAATTTATATACTCTTTTTCCAACGGTAACAGAATTTTCTGTAACTTCTGTTACTACACCAGGGATTTTAGCTATTATACCTTTTCCTGGAGAGTACATATCAACTTTAGGAATTAATAACATAGCACTAATTATTAATGATGAAAGAAGTACCCAAGCCATAACTTTTCTTCCACCATATACATCTGACAACCAACCGCCAAAAGCACGAATAACACCAGAAGGGAAACTAAATGCGGCTGCAAATAAACCTGCTGTTACAAGTGGTAAATAATATACATTTACAAAGTATGGAACTAGCCATTGCGAAAAAGCAACAAAACAACCAAATACTAAGAAATACCACAACCCAAATTTCCATACTTGTAAATCTTTAAGTGGTTTCATCATTTGTGCCATTGTTTTTTTAGCAGCTGACGTTTTTTTGTTTTCTGTTCCAATTAAAAATATTACTGCTGTAGCTAATAGCATAATTGCATAATACACTGGAAGATCTCTCCAGCCATCTGGATTATCTCCAGCAGTTAAGCCTAATAATATAGTTGGAGCTAATAATGCTGTAAGTGCAGCACCTGCATTACCTGCACCAAAAATACCTAATGCAAAACCTTGATTCTTTTTTGGATACCAAACTGAAGTAAAAGCTATACCAACTGCAAATGTTGCACCTGTAATACCAAATCCAAAACTACACCATGCATATTCTGTAAAAGTTTCTGCTTTTGAGAGTAAATACATAGGAATAGATGCTATCGCTAATGTTCCTGCAAATATATATTTACCGCCAAATTTATCAGTTAACATTCCTGCAGGTAATCTCATCACTGCACCTGTTAATACAGGAATACCCATTAACCAACCAATTTCTACAGCATCCCAATCAAATATTTCGTTACTTACTAAAAAAGTAACTAATACACCATTTAATAACCATGCAGAAAACGCTATCGTAAATGCAAACGTATTAAAGAATAACATTCTGTGAGATTTGCTAGTTGCTTCTGTTACATTCATCTTGAATCCTTGTTTAAACTTAAATGTGACTATTAAATACCCGAGGAAAGAAAAGATAAAGAATAGCTGTAATAATTATAAGCTATTCTTTATTAAGGATGCCTTAAAATTTAGTTATTTTTAGGTCTTTTGATATCATCCCATTGAGTTTTAGGATCTCTTATTGTGTCTTTATTCCAATTCCATCTTACGATTTGATATGGTCTTGTAATATAGTGTAAAGGCACTACTAAAAAGTGTACTAATCTTGAAAACGGAATCAAGAATATGATTAAAAATGCTAAAATTACATGTAATTTAAGCAAGAAAGGCATTGCAGCCATTGCAACTACATCTGGAGATAAAGCAAATAATGACCATAAGTAAGGTGCCATATTAGATGCGTACCATCCTGAACCCCATTTTAATTCGATAGCTACTAATATACCAATTGCAAATTGAGCAATAAGTAAAATTTCAATTGCAAGGTCCATCTTGTTTGTTACTACTTGAACTCTATCGTTTGTAATTCTTCTAATAAACAAGAATACAAGACCAATAAGTGCAAGGAAACCAAAAATTAGCCCAGCTACTTCTAGGTATACTAAACTCATACCACCAAAAGATGTATAAAATGATGGGAATATAAACCCAACTAAGTGTGCTAGAAATACAACTATTATCCCAAGGTGAAAAGGCACTGATGCTGAATACAGCTTTTTACCTTCTAACAATTGAGAAGATAAAGATGAATATTTATATCCAGTCTTATATCTAAAAATTGTTCCTACCAAAAAAATCACTAAAGCAACATAAGGGAATGCGCCAAATAATATTACGTCCATATTAAACTCCTTTGTTTAATTTTAATTTATTAACAAGTAGAACAGCCACCACCCATTGTACCACCTACATTAAATGTAGGGCCACAACTAGTGTTGGAACTCTTCTTACCTTCTTCAACTTCAAGTTCACTGCTTAAAAAGCCAAAGAAACTTGTGTCTCCAAATGGTTTATTTTCTTGAATCAATTCAAAATCTTTATCTAAAACCAAATAGATAGCTTTTATAAGATGCATAAACATTGCCAAAGGAACAGAAGGAACTATTAATGTTTTGTATTGTTTTTGATACAACGCATCTTTTTGTTCCATGCTTGAAGGAGTGAACTCTTTCATCATGTTCTCTACGGCAGGGGCAACCATTAGCTTAACTAACTCTTCAATAGTATCTTGATTTTCCATTTTTGAGATTAATCTCAAAACATTCGCTAAATGATCAGATAGTTCCTCTCCACAGTCATTATTAACAGCGGCATGTTCTTGGCTTAAACCAACCATAACATCACCTCTAGTATAGTCATCTCCATAAAGAAGATAACCTATTTCTAGTGAAGTGACTGCTTGGACTTCAAAAGATTTTGTGTAAATCTCCTGAAGTTGATAAATATCTTTTGGGATAAGCTTTTCAAACTTTTCCAATTCTTCTAAAGCGTCTTTATATCTAGTTGCTATCGTACTTTTAACTTTTGTTATAGTTTCATAATAACTTTCATCTGGATAATCAAAAAGCACCGAAATTTCTGCATAATGGTCTAAGTTCACTACTATATACCTCTTGCTGGCTTATCTAAGAAACCAAATCCTGTACTACCTTTAACATCAGCAGTTGATTCTAGCATCTCTATAGATTGCTCTCTATGTGCTGCTGGAATTACAAATCTATCATCAAACTTAGCTAATGAAGTCATTTGATAGATAGCTTCCGCACTTGCTACATCAAGACCACAATCTTTTAGTGCTGCATTACATTTTGCTTCAGAAATATCACCTACAGTAACATGTCTTCTATAAATTCTTACAGCCATTAATTTCTTAAGTTTATCAGCCATTAATGGCTCATCACCATTACTAAATAAATTAGCCATATACTTTAGAGGCATTCTCATATTATCAATAGATCCAAAAATTTCATCTATTGATGTATCATATAACCACTTATCATCCCAAGCTCTTGCTTTTGAGTTAAGAGTTGATAAATCTTTAGAGTTTTCACTAATTGTTGCCATTACTGGTAACATTGGTGGAACATAAAATAAGTTTGGCAGTGTTCTAAACTCTGCATGTAAAGGAAGTGCAATTTTCCACTCTTTTACAAACTTATAAACTGGTGACTCTTGAGCTGCTTTAATAGTAGAATCTGCTACACCATTATCTTTAGCTGCTTGAATTACTGCTGGATCAAATGGATCTAGATAAATATCTAAATGCTCATCTACTAATCTATCATCACTTGCCGAAGCTACTGATTGAATTTTATCTGCATCATATAAAAGCACACCTAAATATCTAATTCTACCAACACATGAATGCATACAAGCTGGTGCTAAACCTGACTCAATTCTTGGGAAACATAATAAACATTTTTCAGATTTACCTGTACTCCAGTTATAGTATGTTTTCTTATAAGGACATGCTGTTACACACATTCTCCAAGCTCTACATACATTTTGATCGATTAAAACAACACCATCTTCACCTCTTTTGTAGATTGCTCCTGATGGACAAGAAGCAACACAGGCCGGATTTAGGCAGTGATTACAAATACGTGGCAAGTAATAAAATGCAATTTGCTCTAATTGAAACATTGCCTCTTGCTCTGTTGCAGAAAGATTATGTAAATTTGGATCTTTTCTAGCATGTTCAGGAGTACCACTTAAATCATCATCCCAGTTTGGTCCCATTTTAATATCGATTGGCTTACCTGTAATTAATGAAACAGGTCTAGCAGTTGGTTGAATATCCATTTGCGCTGATTCTGTTAAATCTAAATACTTATAAGTAAATGGCTCATAGTAATCATCTATAACTGGAAGGTTAGGGTTATGAAATATATTTAATAACCCTTTTAACTTGCCAGCACCTTTTAGTGAGATGTCGCCAGAAGAACTTCTTTCCCATCCACCTTTATATATATAT
>JAMOMJ010000463.1 GCA_027067135.1 Cyclobacteriaceae bacterium | reverse complement strand
GGCCTATAACCTCTTGATATTAAATAGAATTTTTCGGGTAAAAAACATTATGCTAAAAAAATAGGCTACCTGGAAATAGATCCACTTGCATGAAAAGCCAGAGTAATCGTTATTATGATTTTCGTAACATACTGAAAATTAAGGGTTAATTCTTCGAGGGTTATTTTTTTGTACAAAATAGCTCTTTAGGGGATAGTATGCGGGTTAGATAGAATAAAACTGTTAGTTGTTTATAGCGTCCAGCGATTAACATATTCCTTAAACTACAGGACGACGTGGATAAATTGAAATGAAAAAAGTTTTATTAGCAGGTTTAGTAGTTGCTTTGAATAGCACAAATGTCGTTGCAGAGATGCGTCCATATATTGGAATTTCTTTGAATAGCTTTTCTATAAATACTAGCGAGTTAAAAGCAACAGATCCAAGTACTGGTTTTAGTTATGCAAGTTCAGGTGAAGCTAGAGATTCGGGTTCAGCTACTGGCATAAATGGGGGGGTTATGCTTGATGATAATGGGAGAATTAATTTTTCTTATTTTTCAGGTAAAGAAAAAGATTCAGAGTTTATGACAGCCACAGTTGTATCTATATCTTATGATTATTCTTTTAATGGTTCAGGTGTTCACAGAGGCTGGTTTCTAGGTGGTGGGTTATCTAGTGTTGAAATTGAAGCAGAAAAAACAGGCTTAACAACAGCTGGATCTGCAACGGCAACTGGTGCTATGTTTCGAGGTGGGTACGAATATTTATTTGATAACAACTTATTTTTAGATGTTGGCGTTAATGTACACCTTGCTGAAATTGATCTGACATTTAATGGCACAGGTTCGCTTAGTAACGTCGAGTTTGAGTCAAAACAGGATGTATCAAATGCTTATATTTCATTAAATTATGCATTTTAAACACAACTAACAAGGCAAATTCACTCGGACAGGTTAAAGCGTCACTTGTTTTGCATTCGCAAAAACGCGCCACTTTAACCTGCCGGTGATTTGCAACGTTAGGTGCGCGAGAGGAATTGAGTAATAGTCTGTGTCGGAAATTATAAAAACAGTTCAGTTGATGATTTTTTTGGGGATAGTTGGGCTAGCTACATTGATTGGCTATATGACTTGGATGCCCAGTCCAGCATTACTATTAAACGAAGATGAGATCGTTCAGGAGATTGAGGAATTAGAAGTAAGGCTAAAGGCTCATGTAGAAACCTTATCAAGGTCTAAAATTGGTAGGAACTACGTAAATGAAGATCACTTAACCCCTGCAAAGAATTATATTGTCAATCAATTCGAGCAATTAGATCTTAAGCCAAAATTTCATAACTACGAAATATATGGTGATGAATACTCTAATATTATCGTTGATATTCCATCCGATAAAGAGAATACAGCTGTATTGATTGTAGGGGCGCACTATGACAGCGTTGAACATTCACCGGGTGCTAATGATAATGCTTCGGGAGTAGGCGCATTAATTGAAATCGCAAGGCATTTCTCTCAGGTAGCACCGAAACACTATCAATTAAGGCTTATTGCATTCGCAAATGAAGAACCGCCATTTTTTCAAACAGAGGAAATGGGAAGCTTAGTTTATGTGCAGAGCATGAGAGGTGATGAAGATATACTCGGTATGATATCGATTGAAACTATTGGTTATTACACTAATGAAAAGGGAAGCCAAAAATATCCAAAGCTATTTAGCTATTTCTACCCTGATACAGGGAATTTTGTTTCCTTCATCGGAAATATGCAGTCAAGAGGATTGGTAACCTCATCAATATCATTGTTTCGTGAAAATAGTGCTGTACCCTCAGAAGGGGTGGCTTCACCAGGGTTGGTGCCTGGGGTAGGGTGGTCAGATCACTGGTCGTTTTGGCTATCTGGATACAATGCAATAATGGTTACTGACACCGCACCATATCGGTATGAGCATTATCATGAGAGCACTGATACCCCGGATAAATTGAATTATGGCCAGTATGCTAGAGTAGTTTTCGGGCTGTCTAAAGTGGTTGAAGGCTTGTTGGAAAAAGGTATCGAATAAAACGCACCTAATCGGGTAGCCAGAGGTCTCTAACCCCCAGCCCCCACAACACCTTTCTATTACCCATAAGTTATGTACTCTGCGCGAGAACCCAGCCCCGCGAAATATCATTTAGTCGTTTCCACCCTCGCCACAACGTTGTTATTCCTGGATCACCATCCCCCGCCCGTCCTAAAAAACCTCCAAGCATAGCAATCCACCTGACAGCATGACCAATTTTGGGGGCTCTGCTGGGAAGCTCTTTATCTCTATGGATCTCCAAATAGAGAGGCATCCAATGCTGCTTGTCGATCAGTATGTCGCAGGATATTTCTGGATCTGTTCTGGCAATCAATGTGAGCATAAATAGTTTCCATGCAACAACGCTCATTACCGCAATAAACTTAACTAACTTATCAGCATCTCCCAGGCGACACTCTTCGATCTTGAGCCCCGACTTCAGAACCTTGAAATACGTTTCAATACGCCAACGCAAGCAATACCACTTAACCTTTTCGGATGCATCTGCAAAGCTTGTTACTGGAAGATTAGTCAGCAACATCCATTCGAGCGGCTTTACCCCCTTTGGTGGGTGAATTTCATAGGCATAGACAGCATACATTTTGAGATCAGGAAGTGTTTCGGTTCTGTGCTTTATATTATTTCTGGGCGGGTTCAGATTAAAATCGCCATATTTAATGCCGATCTTTGCTACTCTCGATGATTGTTTGATGCCATTGCGCTTGTTATTTTTTGCGGGCACATATGATTTCATATGACCCTCCACATCTCTTTTGCTCCATGAAGTCCCACAGCTTTAAAACATCTTTCTCGGCATATCTGGATTTTTTATTTACGGCCCGGTTTACATTTGCACGCACAACGAAGGGAGATCCAATATCATCACTGAGCTTTAAAAAATCATACATATCTGCCTCCCTGTCACAGACGGTAACAACCTCGGTATCAGGAAGCAGTAAAGAGTAATTTTTCAACATCTTTAACCATCTATAACTTTCTTTCTCTTCTATCGACGTGACATTCCTTTTTCGTTTGGTTTCATCACTGTTGAGTTCTCTCGGAAAGGTATTCTGATCCAGGATGCCTACCGGCAATCCATTCGTTGATATCGCTAAACAACTATGGGACACAAGACCTTTCGAATAAATTCTCTTAACATTTTTCCCTTCTTTAACCGAAATATTGCCAAGCCCTGTTGTTGCTGGGTGCTGGCTGTAGACCATATAGCTCGTATCCTGGATGGCTAAGATCGTCTTATGCTCTTTAGCTCGGATGACAGACTTTACGCTGTGAGCCCTGATAATTTCCTCACCACTCGTTTTGTTATTAGCGAAAAACCGATATGCCGCTTTGGTTGCAGCCCAGCCTGAGCAGGCCTGATTAATTGAACATTCGGGTGAATCAGAAAAGCTATTACATATTTTCACCAATCGGCTATTAAGTCGTTCGTCCCCAAAATCTACGTCAGAAAACTCGTCAGTTGCCCAACTATCGTGTGTGCTCATATCAATTCGCTAGTTTATTATTAGTAGTAGACGTATTATAGGCTTCTATTGAATATGACATACTGGTTTTCATCATGAATAAGCTAGAAATCAAGAGGGAGGCGCTAATGGAACAACTGGCGAAGTATAGTTACTTCGTCAGAGGCAGCCTGACTAGCGTGTGTATGGTGTGTAGCCGCGCAAATTGTATTTGCACACAGCCAAAAGGAGTCGTGGCATACAGACTTACCTATAAAGACAAGAATCAAAAGACACGAACCGTCTACATACCAAGTGGCAGGGTAAAAGAGGTGAAGAAATTGATTTTAAACTACAAAAAATATCGAGATGTGACAGAGATGATTTTCAATCTTAACATTAAAATATTCAAGGAAAATGGGAGCGGCTAAATTTACGGGCGTAAACTTATGGGTAATAGAAAGGTGTTGTGGGGGCTGGGGGGTTAGAGACCTCTGGCTACCCGATTGGTGTCGTTACAGAGCCACTTGATATCAATGCATTTTCACTCATTATGGGGCAACGCTCGGTATCGGGTTCTCCAAGTGGTAGTCCGGCAACTATTGAAAGCATGTTGGAGTTTGCGGCTCGCCACAAGATTAAGCCCGTAATAGAGAAATTTAGCTTCGATGAAATAAATGAAGCGATTGCAAAATTAAGGAGTGGACAAGCACATTATCGCATTGTGCTTTGCCGCTAACTTGTACCACATGGTTGTCTATGGATAGCTAATGCCTTGGATCACTGGTAGGTAGCTGTAAAAACAGAATTGTACGGCAGAATATTTTAAGTTTCTTTTTTCAGGAGTGACTACTCAGTACAACTTTCAGGAAAAGAGGAAAAGAGGAAAAGGGGGCAATCCTATTTTGTAATCTACAAGTGATCCTACATATTGGGGTGTTTACGCTTTGCGTTACATAAAGCACCCACCCACAATAATGCTCAAACCCCAGCCCACCACAATCGAAGGCGTAACCCCCACTCGCTGCTCAGGCCGATCTCGACATCGCTGATCTCACCCTGTGAATCAATAATGAAAATGGAGGGGAACGCCTTAACCCCATACCGCTGAC
>JAMOMJ010000462.1 GCA_027067135.1 Cyclobacteriaceae bacterium | reverse complement strand
TTCCGATTGATTTCCTACAGAATAATTAGTGTTTATAGGGAAATTGAAATTTAAAGATCCTCCACCGTTTGGGCTAAATCCAGCATTATCTCCATCTTCATAAGCATTTACATTATTTCCTCTTGTTACAGTAAATTCTGCACCAGCAACTCCATTAGTATCATGCCAACCATAAGGGGAAGCGGTTGGGTTATCTGGATTTGAGACTAAAGTTCTTCCTCCATGATTTGGGCTTTCTACAGGAATCGCATATACATTATAAGACCCTGCTAATATTGCCGGCTCCTCCTCACAAGGTTCCTCTTCTACTGTGTAAAAAAGAGTTGTTTTATCTGAAATAGTATGTGTATGTAGAGAATGATCTCCTAATATATTACAAGATAGCGTCCAATTGTCTTTATCTATAATTTGACCTGTAGAAGCATCCACTCTAAAATTCCACCAATCTGAAGAATTGATTTCTTGAATAGATAATTCCCAAACCAATTGTGTTCCTATTCCTTCTTGATAATAGAAAGCCGATTTTACTGGAATTTCGGTTTTTGAAATTCCAGCTTTAGAATAAAGTGAGTTTTGATTTTTTGATTTTGAAGCTTCAATTAACCGAAGGCTTTCAATTGTATACCCCATTTGTTGTGCAACACTATTTATTGCTTGTGATTCAGAAATACTAGCAGAAGCATAACTAACGGTTTCTTCAATATTAGGTTTCATAAAATTATGAGAAGCAATTATTTTTCCTGAAGGACCTAAATGAATACTAGACTCAGTCCCAATAACACCGATTCCATTAATTGCCTGTCTTAAGTATATATGATGAGTTCCACTTGTATTACTAACATGTTCTGAAGTAATTACGTAGTTAGAACTTGGAGAGTTAACAAGAGATTTTAGCTGATTGGCTTGGTGCTTTTTTGAGTTTCCTAACTGAACCGTTTTAGAAGGGTCGTTGGCAATTTCTTTTTTGTCTTTATCTGTAGTCTTTGTCTTTTGTGCTTGAGCTTGGTTTGCAGTAAAAAGCGCAAAGCAAGCTAGAAAAGTAATCATCTTATTCATAATTATAAACTTGTAAGGTACCGGTAAAATGGTCATTATTTGATTGCTAACTTACCACTTTATCGGCAATTATTCAAAAAAAAATCTATAATCCGTCAAATACGGCAGACAAAATACATTTTACAATCTTGATGTCTAGTCCTAAATAATCGATACAGGTTATTAAAGAGTTAAAATTTCTAGTTAAAAAATAAGGATTGGTTAGCTTGTCTTCATTGAATGACTTTAGGAGTGTGGTGATCTTATTATTTTAACTTATAGGTTTTTTAATGAGATCGCTACGTCGCCGAAGGGCTTCTCTCGAAGACAGTGCTTTTTGAACTCAACTTTGCCAAATATTTTAAGAAATTATAAACAAAAAAAGACCTTATCTTTCGATAAGGTCTTTCACATATAATTATAACAAATTCTTACTCTCTTATAACTCGCTTAACTATTGAGCCGTCTGCAGTATTAATTTTAACAAAATAAACAGCACTATTAAAGGATGACATATCCAATGTAGTAGTTGTTTTATTTGTAAAATCATAGCTTGCTACGGTTCTTCCTGCGATATCATAAATAACAACTTCTGTTACTTTAGATATTGGAGAAACAATGTTTAACGTGTTTTTAGTTGGATTAGGATATACAGAAATGGAAGCTAAATTAGCATCACCTGTTCCTAACTGCTCATCTGCAAACACAATTACAAAACGGTCTTTTTGATTACTCTCGTTAGAAGTAAAAGTGTAATTACCTTCTGAAAGATTGGTTACTACGTTCAATAAATTATCTTGTAAATAAACAGTAGCTTGTGTTACATTAGCTCCTTCAATAGTTCCTAAAGAAATTTTATAAGTTTGTTCTTCTTCTACTTGTGTTCTAAAACCTAATGGGATTACTTGATCTGTTGTAAAAACATTTCGAGCTTGAATAACCAATTCGTGGTCATCTATTACAGAATAAATAGATATAGGAGTTGCCAAACGTTTGGTTTCATATCCTTCATCATAAACATTGGTAGTTTGGTTTGTAAAAGCAATTGCCATACTACTTCTTAACTCGTAGGTCTCATTTTTTAATTGAATATATAGCTTTTCTAAACCATTATCTGAGTTTCTATAACCTGTATTAGGTCCTGTAACACGTTGTGAGTTTTGAAACTGAAATGGAAGACCTGCTGGATCAATTTTTATCTTAACACCAAATCCTTGTCCTGAAGGGATAAATTGAGAAGGAGCACTACCTCCATTTGGAGCGGCCACACCAACACCAAATACATCCATTATTGAAATATCACCCATGTTATAGTTTTCAAGATTATACCCAGGATATGTACTTGGTGCTGTTATATGCTCCCAGAAATATACATTAGATGCTAAGAGAAAGTTATCATTTAAAAACGCAACCGCATCTATTGCTGAGGCATAAGGATTTCCTAAGATATTTGGACTTTCATCTCTTGTACCATTCCAAATAGGTAAAAATTGATAAACTCCATTATTAAGTGTTCCTTGAGTATAATTTGTAGTGTATGTAGCCGTTGTACCAGATGCAATTGTAAAAGGTTTTACCAAATAACCTTCTCCAGCATTTAAACTTCCTGTTTCAGTTACCCAGTTATCTCCTTCTTGATCTGCAAAGTTTTCTGCTGAAGGATCATCAATTGCTACTTGTGAATGAGGAGTAAAAAGACTGGTATCATGATTTCGTACAAATGCTGCAGCAGAATAAACACCAGATACAGACTCTACTGTCATTGGACTAGAGAGAATTGTAAAATCTCTGTTGGTTAATGTTGGAGTGGTCTTTATTACTTCTATGGTTCCGTTGTTAGTTACTGTGGCGTTATCATCTACTTGTACTAGGCTTCCTTCGTGTTCGATAATTAAAGTGGCGTTGCGATCTATAATGATATCTCCTGATACTTTTAAATAATCTCCAGCTTTTATAGTAACTGTCTTTCCTTCGGTGACTCTAAAAGTACAGGCTTCAATACTTCCTCCGTCAGTTCCACTATTATAATCTGAATATATTATTGCAGCTTTTGAAGCCGAAGGTGTTCCGTTATTCCAACCTAAATTAAATGTTGAAGTTGAAGCACAAGCTTCTACTTCAAAAGTACCTGTAAAAATGCCTCTACCATAAGTTGCTGCTATAATAGTATTATCTGCATCTCTGAAATCGAAAGATAAAACTTTAACATCACTCATTCCATTTTGTGATTGTACCCAGGTTGGATTCGCATTCCCCCAATCGGAAGTTTTCCAAACACCCAATTCAGTACCAATAATAACTTCTTCTGGACTTAAAGGGTTTTGAAGAATACATTTTACTGGCATATCTGGGAGGTTTCCTTCCTTGCTTACCCAGTTAGCACCCCCATCATTAGTGTACCAAATACTAGTTACCCCATAGTTATGAAACGAAACTAAAATATCATTTTCGGTTTGACCGTAGCGAATATCTGAAACTGCTCCAACTTGCCCTGGCATTGAAATATCTGTCCAAATTGGAGTTCCATTTGCATTATCTAATCGTATTATTTTACCCAATGCTGTACCTACCAAAATTCTATTATTAACATAAGGAGATGCTGTAAAATAAGTAGGCACCGTATTTAACATCCCATTTGAAAGTGTTGATTTTGAAACACTTGGTCCTGCTGGATTAATTACCCATCTGTAAATACGATAAGTAGCACCACTAGTCCCATTAGAATATAAAATATTCGATGAACTATCAAAACCACATTGGTTTACAAAATCACCATCATTTGTTGCACCTGGGAAGTTTCCAACATAAGTTCCATCCATCTGTAAATACCTAAAATTATTATATACATAAGAAGAAATCATAAACTGGTTGTCCTTATCTATAAATGCCCAACAACCATCTCCTCCAGTTACCTCAACTGTTGAGTTAATTCCTGGCACAGCATTATCTGCAAAATGAGATCCATTATCCTGTGCACCCGCTAATAATTTATCGGTTGCTGCTGATTGATTGATAGCTGCCTTATAAAATTGTGTTACATTATAACCATTGTTTCGAGCATTCGTATTTGTTCCTCCATTGTTGGTATAAAAAACACCACCATCATTACCAAATATAATTCTACTTGAACTTGCAAAAGCGATTCCGTGTTGATCTGCATGAACTTCTTGATAACCAAAACCTCCATACCAATGTGAAAATTGGGACCAACTACCTCCAGAATTGGTTGATTTAAACAAATCAATTCCTCCTACATAAAGTGTAGTATCATCATTTGGATCTACTCCTATTAATAGATCATAAAAACTTTGTCCTCTAGTAAAATCTGCAGCTGTTATCCCTGTATCCGCATCATTGGGTTGAGATAAAGATGTAGGGCTTGTAGAAAACCCATTAGTTGTTCTATAAATTTTTACAGGGTTAGCATTATCTATATTGTCTTCACAAAGTGCATATATTTTATTTGCATTTTGTTTTGAACAAGCAATTTCTACTCGCCCATTATCACCTAAATTTCTAACATTTGCCCATCCATTTCCATCGTTAGAAAACACTCTACCACCACCTTCACCAGTAATATAACTGTACTTAGTTCCCATCCATAATTTTCCATCTGCCCCAATATCAAAACTATTGGGAGCAAAATATTTTCCTGCGGAACTTTCATATAAGGCACCTGTCAATCTATTAAAATTAGTACCATCGGTACTTCTATACAATCCAATTGTATTTGAACCTAATGTAGTATAACCTGATCCTCCTGCTACAACCTCATCATAATAACGCATGGCATCTGCTCCAAAAAACACTTCGGTTTGATTGGTTATTGGATTATTCCAAGCAATTATGTCCTGAACATAGGTAAGCTTATCTGCTATTGAAGCTCCACCACTATATATA
>JAMOMJ010000461.1 GCA_027067135.1 Cyclobacteriaceae bacterium | reverse complement strand
TTTAACTTAAAATTATCAATAATACCAAAATAGCAACCAGCAGTAACGAAAACTATTCAAGGCTGAAATGTGAGTTGAAAAATAAACCCCGACTTTATAGACAGACTCTATTTAGAGTCTGTCCATAAAGTCCGCTATCTTCGTTACGTTCGTCAAAAAAATACTCGATTACACCTGATTACGCTAGTAAACTCCCTGCCTACCTGCAGGCGTTTTTTTTTGACTTTACAAGCCTTGATATCGAACTTTCCGAATCAGACACTGAGTTTATAGACGGACTCTATTTAAATCACTTTGCACATCATTATTTCAGATAATTGGTAATGATCGGAATATATTGCTTTGGGAAGGCTACGTAAATTATAATTAGAGCTTAATACCTGCCCATAAGCTCCTGTAGAATGAATTTTTATATAATCACCCCTTTGAGTTTTTGGAAGAATTGCTTTTCCAAAGGTGTCTGTGCTTTCACAAATTGGCCCAACCACTTCATACTCCTCTAGTTCATTTTTTGATGATAAATTTTCTATAAAATGGGTAGAATTGTACAATGCAGGCCTCATTAAATCGGTCATACCTCCATCAATAATAACAAATTTAATATCCGACCCATTTTTTACATACAGCACTTTAGATATTAGACTAGCCGATTGCGCAATGATAGACCTGCCAAGTTCAAAATGTATGGTTTGATTTTCGTGCGTATCTAGCTTGTTTTTAAACACCTCAAAATACTCTTTAAAATTTGGGATGGGTTCTTTCAGAGGATCTATATAATTAATTCCCAAACCGCCTCCTAAATTTAAATGAGGGAGGTTAATTTTTTTACCCTGTAAATAAGATTGAATTTGATTCACTTCTTGAACCAAATTAACAAAATCTTCTAAATCTGTTATTTGAGAGCCAATATGAAAATGAAGACCAATGAAATTTAAGCAATCATGTTTGTAAATTTCTTCTATAGCCACCCCAATATTTTTGGATGGAATACCAAATTTATTTTTAGAAGTGCCGGTAGTAATTTCAGGTAGTGTATTTGCCTTTATGTTTGGGTTAACACGTAAAGCAACATGTACCTTTCTTCCATTTGCTATTTGTGCAATAATTTTAATTTCTTCTATGGACTCGCAATTAATGCTGTGCAATTCATTGCTAATTGCCAGTTCAATTTCATCATCGGTTTTTCCTACACCTGCTAAAACAATTTCCGAAGGTTTAAATCCATATTTAAGTGCTGCCGTAACTTCGTTGCCACTTACACAATCTGCCCCAAAACCAGCTTTTTGAATAATTTCAAGTATTTTACCCTCTACATTTGCTTTTAAAGCATAGTGAATTTTATAAGGCTGCCCTTTTATACTTGTTTTTATTGTAGAGAGAGTTTGCTGTAAAAGTTTCAGGTCATAATAATAAAATGGTGTCTTTATCATTTTTTATTCTCCTTTAAAAATAACTCCTGTACCATTTCCTGCTGGCATAACAACTTTGGCATTTACCAATTGGGGGCCTTCTGCAATATCTTTTTCCAACAGCATAAAACCGTCCATATCTACATAATCTAATTGAGGCACAAGTTGAGCTATGGCAGATATGCCTACTGATGACTCGGTCATGCAACCTACCATTACTTTTAGTCCAAGTTCTTTGGCATGTTTAATCATTCGCCTTGCGGGGGTTAAGCCACCGCATTTCATAAGCTTAATATTAATGCCATGAAAATGCCCTTTGCATTTTTGTACAGAATCTTCTTTAATGCAACTTTCATCAGCAATAACAGGTAATTCACTGTTTTTATAAACCACTTTCATGCCATCCCAATCATCGGCCTGTAAGGGTTGTTCAATAAATTGAACATTATATTTTTTTAATTCTTTTGCATTTTTAAGGGTTTCATCAACACTCCAGGCGCAATTTGCATCTACCCTGAAAACAGCATTGGTATATTTGCGCAATTCTTTAATAATTGCTAAATCTTCGCTGGTTCCAAGCTTAATTTTATATTTGGGCCAAGGAATTTCATTCATCTTTTTTACCATATTATCAATAGTATCAATGCCTATTGTATAATTTGAAGTTGGAAGGTTTTTGTTCTCGAACCCCCATATTTTATAGAGAGGCTTGCTGCTATTACGCCCATATAAATCATGAATGGCAATGTCTATAGCACTTTGAGCAAATGTATTCTTAGAAAGCACAGAGTTTGTCTTCTGCCAAAACTCTTCTGGTGTTTGTCCATTATATGATTCAATCAAGTTTCTATTGTTGTTGATCAGACTAACCATTGATTCAATGGAATTGCTATAATACTGACTCGCAGTTGCTTCTCCATAGCCAACATTCACCTCATTTTTAAGCTCAACAATTAGCGTTTTTTGAACATCTCTGGCATCGTGTGCAATTTTAAAGGTGTGCTTTAACTTTAAATCGAACGTATGCAATTCCAATTTCATATTTAATTGATAGGGCTTTTAATTTTATAATAAGAGGGATCGATATGTGGCTTTTTGCCTGAAATTAACTCAGAAACAAGTTTACCAGTACCTGTTGCCATGCTCATACCTACCATATTATGGCCTGCTGCAATCAAGAAGTTTCTATGCTGGGGTGCAAAATCAATAATGGGCAAATCATTATTGGTCATGGGCCTGTAACCAAACCACTCTTCTTCCATATCCTCAGAGCATGATTCTTTGAAGTATAATTTGGCTGCATTTTTTAAGGCATCAACTCTGTTTTTATTTATTTTACCATCAAATCCCGAAAACTCCATGGTACCGCCCAGCCGGCAACTATTTTTAAAAGGTGTAACTGCCACCTTTTTTTCTACCAGCAAGCAGGCTATTTGAGGAGCTACAGAAGGGCTTTTCATGGTAATACTATACCCTTTTCCGGGTATAACAGGTATATCTACATTTAATTGTTTTGCCAGTTGAGATGACCATGCGCCTGTTGCCATTACATATTGGGTTGCTGCATAAAAACCGGCTGTTGTTTTTAGGCCTATAATGCTATTATTTTCTATTTTAAACGCTGTTACTTCTGCTGAATTCGCAATTTTACCACCCCTATTTTTAATAATTCTTGTTAATTCATGCATAAATTCATCTGGTTTAAGAGATGCATCAACAGGATATAACCACCCACCATATACATTTTTATGCAATGCCGGTTCTTTTTCCTGCAACTGTTCGCCCACATAGGGGGTGGCTTTTAATGCCGGGTTAAACTTGCTAAGTTTTTTATTTAATACCCCATGGCTATCAAAGGCTTTTTTAGATAAAAAAACAAATAAGACACCTTCATTTAACCAATTACATTTCATATTATTATTTTCAATTAGCTCATTAAACAAAGCCTTTGAGCTCATTAACAAGTTGTTTTTCCCTTTTTTATTATAATTGGCAATTTTTTCTCTTGCATTTAGAACAAAGGCTGCCATCCACAACCAAAAAGTAAAACTTTGTTTGGGTTTAATGTAAAAAGGGGCATCTTTTTTAAACATCCATTTAAAGGCTTTTAGAATTAAATCGGGGCTATTTAGGGGCATAGCATGGCTGGGGGCAACCAGCCCGCAATTGGCATACGAACTAGCATCCGAAGGGTTTCCTTTTTCCAGTACAATAACCGACTTGCCTTCTTTTAATAAGTAATAGGCACAAGACAGCCCTATAATGCCACCTCCTATAATAATTACATCTGCATCTTTATTTTTCACAGAGATACTATTAACAGTTATACGTTGTGGAGTAATACATTTCAACTACTCATAAGGATACTACCAAAGCAATTTATTGCTCTGGTAGCTCCTTCTTGAAAAGTAATATGATTATTGAACTGTAAAGCTTATTCCTCTATCAGCAGTATTTCCATTAGTATTTACAACCTCACCTCTATAATCAACATCTTCATCCGTAATAAGCGATGTAGGAATTGTAAAAGTATAGGCTATGGTATCGGTAGAGTAAAATTGAGAGAAACCAGACTGTGCATAGGTATTTGTTTGAACAAGTGTTTCTGTTGTACCCCCATCTGTTGACATATACATATTAATGGCCTCAATATCGGTATCTGACCAAAAATTAAATGTAAATGTAACCTGGCCTCCAACTGCTGGATCTGCTCCAACCCAAGTATAGTCAGCTGCAGCAGGAATAGAACCTAAACTCATTTTAATTAAGCCATCAACAGGAGCTGGTGGCTTTTCATAGCAAGCTGTTAAAGCTAGCATAACCCCACAAGCTAGTATTAATTTATTATATAGTTTCATAATTAAAGTTTTTTTAAAATTATTGATCTCTCCACATCTTTACTGCGAAATCCTTTGTGGAAGATGTAGCATTCTCGTTATTCCTATTGTACTCATCCAAAGGGTATAAAGCACGTTGTGGAAAACTACCTTCTGGTACATCAGGGCTTTGGATTCCAGGAGGTGGAGGTGCAAGGTTTGGATAGATTGTAGTACTATATGAGTGTCGTCTCATATCTACCCAAACTTCCGGATTTAGAAATAAAGCAATATACTTTTCTTTCATAATTAATGCCAAGGTTAAACCTCCGGAGCCTACAGCAACATTTGCATCTGCTAAATAGGTGTCTCTACTTGTAGCATCTACCCCTACTTTATCCATGTTAGCAGCAATTCCTTCTAAATAAGCATTGTATGCATTCCCAGAGTTACCATTCATCAACTCAGCCTCTGCCTCAATAAACTTAAGTTCAACATAACTAATCATGCTTAGTGGTGCACTTTCGGTTGTGTAATAAGTGCCTTCATCAAGATTGGCATTACCAATTACATTCCCATCTAATGTTCCACCTGTTATTGGTTCAAGAATATTATCAGCAGTAGTATTTGTTAATACCCGAACTCTTGGATCTTCAATTAATCCATCTAAAGGAAAATTAACTCCATTTAAATTATCAATAAAATAAGCTCCCGGCCAAATAGTTATAT
>JAMOMJ010000460.1 GCA_027067135.1 Cyclobacteriaceae bacterium | reverse complement strand
AAAATTTTTCGCTTTAGCAGGGTCTTTATCAAAGGATATCATAGCAAATACCACGTCAGGGGTGTCTTTATAATTATTGTAGAGGTCTTGAATACCAGGCATTTCTGCAATACAAGGAGCACACCAGGTAGCCCACATATTTATAAAAATCACTTTGCCTTTAAGTGTTTCAAAATCTAATGTGCTACCATCCATCCCTGTTAGGGTAAAATCATAAGCAGCTTTTTCCTTATCTTCCAAAGGAGTAGTATCAGGATTTGCGATGCCTGTAGCTAAAACGGCTCTTTGAGCAAAAGCGGCTACTTCGGTATGTAATCCGGTAAAATATAGGCTAAGTAAGATGATAACAAAAATACCCCACTCTTTTACTTCTTTTTTAATTCTTGAATCAGCCATAGTTTTTATGTCAGTTAATACAAAAATAACGTCAGCAATCCTAAAAAGTTCCCGCACTATTAAAAAATCTGAAATTAAGGGGAGTACTTCTTTTGGCTTTATCATTGGAA
The DNA here is from genome assembly GCA_027067135.1 of Cyclobacteriaceae bacterium. Lineage (GTDB taxonomy): Bacteria > Bacteroidota > Bacteroidia > Cytophagales > Cyclobacteriaceae > JAKISE01. The sequence goes on along the minus strand of JAMOMJ010000460.1, from coordinate 4,482 downwards.
CCATAGATTTGCCCTCCATTTCAAAATTTATGAACGAAACCTATTTTCCCCTTATTGCAACTGAGCTTTCAGTGCAACAAACTCAGATAAAATCAGCCATTGAGTTGCTCGATGGTGGTGCTACTGTACCTTTTATTTCAAGGTATAGAAAAGAAGCCACAGGTAGTTTAGATGAAGTGCAAATTGCAGCCATCAGAGATAGAATTGAACAGCTTCGTGACTTAGATAAACGAAGAGATGCAATACTTAAATCCATTGAGGAGCAAGGTAAATTAACGGATACTCTTAAGAGTAAGATCTTGGCAGTTAAAACGATGTCGGAGTTAGAGGATATCTATTTGCCCTATAAACCAAAACGAAAAACCAAAGCTACCATTGCACGAGCCAAAGGGTTGGAGCCTTTAGCACTCAAAATAATAGCTCAAAATGTAGGTGATGTAGAAGAGTGGGCACTAGCCTGTATCAATGACGAAAAAGGAGTTTCTTCCGTTGAGGAAGCCTTACAAGGAGCCAGAGATATTGTAGCAGAAATGGTAAATGAAGATGCAGATGTTCGAAAACGCCTTCGAAATCTATTTCTTAAGAAAGGAGTAATTGTTTCTAAGGTATTTTCTGGTAAAGAAGAAGAAGCTGCTAAGTACAGAGATTATTTTGAGTGGAGTGAGTCATTAGCTAAAGTGCCATCTCATAGATTACTTGCTATGCGAAGAGGAGAGGCTGAAGGCTTTTTAAGTTTAGATATAAAGCCTGATGAAGAAGAGGCCATTGAAATTATAAATCGTATTTATTTAAAAGGAAATACACAAAGTAGCAATCAGGTAGCCATTGCAATTAAGGATGCCTATAAAAGATTGCTAAAGCCTTCCATGGAAACCGAAGCAAGGGTGCATTCTAAACTGGCAGCCGATGAAAAGGCTATTCAGGTATTTGCTGAAAACCTGCACCAATTATTATTATCTGCACCATTAGGCCAAAAACCCGTATTGGCCATCGATCCTGGATTTAGAACAGGTTGTAAAGTAGTGTGCTTAGATGCACAAGGGCAGTTAGTAGATCACGATACCATCTATCCAAATGCACCGCAAAATCAAACTAAAGCTGCAGGCCAAATTATAAAAACTTATTGCAAAAAACATAAAATCGAAGCCATTGCCATTGGTAACGGAACGGCAGGCCGGGAAACAGAAGCATTTGTAAATGGCTTAGAACTGGACTCTTCAATAATTGTGGTAATGGTAAGTGAAAGTGGAGCCTCCATTTATTCGGCATCGGAAGTGGCTCGCAAGGAGTTTCCTGACAAAGATGTTACGGTAAGAGGCTCAGTTTCTATTGGCCGTAGATTAATGGACCCACTGGCTGAGTTGGTAAAACTCGACCCAAAATCCATTGGAGTGGGGCAATACCAGCACGATGTTGATCAAAACCTACTTAAAAAAGGATTGGATGATGTGGTAATGAGTTGTGTAAACTCGGTAGGAGTAGAACTAAATACAGCTAGTGGAGAATTACTTTCGTTTGTGTCTGGTGTTGGGCCGCAATTGGCCACTAATATTGTTAATTACCGAAATGAGCATGGAGCATTTACTTCGCGAAGCACTTTAAAGAAAGTAGCTCGGTTTGGAGATAAAGCCTATGAGCAGGCTGCTGGCTTTTTAAGAGTTCGAGAGTCAAAAAATCCGTTAGACAGAAGTGCGGTACACCCCGAAGCTTACCCCATTGTTAAAAAAATGGCTTCGGATACAGGTTGCAATGTGGAGGAACTTATAATGAATAAGACTAAATTACAGTCGATAAACCTCGAAAATTATAAAACAGAAACCATTGGCTTACCTACTTTAAGAGATATTCTATCTGAATTAAACAAACCGGGGTTAGACCCGAGGGAGAGTTTTGAAACTTTTTCGTTTGCCGAAGGCGTAGAGTCTATGGGAGACTTAAAATTGGGAATGACCTTGCCAGGTATTATAACCAATATTACCAACTTTGGCGCATTTGTTGATATAGGTGTTCATCAAGATGGGTTGGTACATGTGAGTCATTTGTCGGATAAATTTGTGAGCAACCCTGCAGAAGAGGTGAGTGTACAACAAAAGGTACAAGTTACCGTAATAGAGGTTGATTTGGATAGAAAGAGGATTGCACTATCAATGAAGTCTGATCCTTTTAAAAAACGAGAAAAGCCTTTGAAGAAAAGAGCTAAACCCGATGTGGAAAAGCGCCCGGAAGGCGATATGCAAGAAAAGCTTGCTATGTTAAAAGGGAGATTTGCAAAATAATATTTAATATTTAATTAGTACTAATTAAATTAATAGTAATTTTAGGTTTCTATGAAAACACTGGCTTCAATTACCCTTATTTTATGTTGTGCATTTTCTGTAAATGCACAGAAGGTAAAGTATAAAGATTTATACGTGCTGTTAAGAGCTAAAAATTATAAAGATGGTGCTGGCTTTCTTTCTAAATTTTTGGCAACCAACCCCGAACACCCCAATGCTAATTACCAAATGGGTTTAATGCTCGAGTTTAAACTCTCAGAATTAGATTTATTAAAAGAATCTGATGCTATAATTGAGCGGGTAGATTCATCTCTAATTTACTTCGATAAGGCTTATTTATTGATTAATGCGAAAGATGTTAAGAAACACGATGATGATTACTATGAAAATTTTAAGCGCAGAAATCTTAGAACAGGTAAGTTTGAAGTGATTCTTAGCGATGTTCAGTTAGATATTGAAAATCGAAAAAATATTTTGAATTCAAGAAAGGAGAATGTTAAAACTATTAAGTCTGCCTTTAACGAATCGGTTAGTTTGTATGATAGTGTTTATAATAGCTTTGAGTTACTAAAAACTAAGTATTCTGATATTCTAACTCTAGCTTTGGGTGCAACCGAATTGGATGTTAGCCGAATTAAAAACATAATTATAAATTATGATTCTTCCTTAATTAAATTCAAGCAATATAAAAAACTAAAAAAGCAGTTTGGAACATCCTCTGATGAAACAATAATCACTTTTCAAACCCTTGAAGGGTTTGAAGATAGAGGGTTGGAAAAACCTGATTTTTATGGAAAGAATGTTGATTTTATTGATTTTGCAACTTGGGGAAAAACTCAGTTAGAGCAAATTGAGGCCCATCATCAGCTATTAGCTAATCTTATTTTGTTTGATGAATCTTTAGAGTCTTTAAATGAAACTATTTTAAATGATTCTGTGGATTTAAGTAGTGATATTTTTAAAAAAATTACAGACCCTGCATTTAAAGATTTTAAGGATGTTGATCCAGAATCTGTTTTGTATAAATTATTGAATTATAAAATTGGGCAGCTCAACCTTAACTCTGCTCTGATGACCTGGTATAACATATACGCTGACACAGTGGATGTTGGCCTGCAGGTAGGCTTTGCCAGTAATTTAGAAAACGAATTAGAGAGTATTAAACAAATTCAATCTTCTTTAGAGCTCAGCAAAAATAAGCAGTTTATGTTGAGGTATAATACTTTTGTAGAAGCTCGATATACTTCGTTGGAGGAGTTTAATACTTACCTAGAGGCTCAATCGACTATAGTTAAGGGACAGGAGGAAGTGATAACTCAGTTGGTAGAATTAGTTACCGAAAGAGATAAATGGGGATATTCTAAATCAGATAGCATTCCTCTTTCATTAATGGGCTACTCATTAAATGTGTTTCAAACCTTTTATATTGATAGCTTAGAAAATAGAGTATTAAGTATTGTAGGATTGGCAAAAAATGAAACTGGAAATAGCCTGTATTTTACAACAGTACCATCTTCCAGGCAAATTGATAGCCTTTATATGATTGAGACAAGTTTAACTGCTCAAAATCTGGCTGCTAAAACGTTTATAGTAAAAGCCACACCTGCCCTTACAGGAAGCAATGTTTTTTTAATTGGCGATAGTATTGAAGAAAAATTTATGCTTGTTCACATTTCAAAAACTAAAGGTATTTTATGGAGCAATACTATTAACTTGGTAAACCTATTAAACCCTGAGCTAAGCTACTTAGAAGGACAAATACTAATTTCAGAAGGAGATACTGTACTAAAGTATAAATTAGAGGACGGTACTCCCACCAATCAGTAAGCCCTAGCCTGAATTATTCATGCGTTTAGATTGATGTGGATTCGAGGCGTCAAAAATTGAAGCTGTGGTGTTCTACAGTGAGTTTTTTGCAACGAAGAAGACGCATTAATCAGATGTTGAATTTTTTAAAACACTGATTTGTTTTAAAATAGTGCCTCAATGATTGCAATTTGCTTTTTTGATAAAATTCAGCATGTTTATGAATAGTTCAGGATAGATGCACATACTGTGAATAACTGATGTTACGCAAAACAACTTACGTCATTGCGAGGGCGGAATTTTAAAATAAAATCAGCGTAGGGAAATGACAGCTAAGGTCGGACGTTAGTCAGACCGATTGGGGGGGTAGCTAGTCCGACTATCGTCTGACCTAAGAGTT
>JAMOMJ010000459.1 GCA_027067135.1 Cyclobacteriaceae bacterium | reverse complement strand
AGAGGCAGGCTCTTGCATATTTAACCGTAAAGATCGCTAAGAACACAAAGCTTTATGTTCACATCTACGTTACTCCTTCTCCATCGTAATCTTATAATCATCCGGGGTGCCGGTTATTTTTAGATTTAGAAACCGTACACGTTTGCCAGTGTCCTTGTATTGAATTTCGTCAATTTGGTCAGGGTCAATTTCTTTCTTTTTCTTAAATAATTTTTGCATACCAGCTTTTGTAACAAGCTTTAATGGAACACGAATGTAGTACTCCATATTCAAATCCATATCTTGTTTGCCAGACACCTCAATATAACCAAGCGTAGAGTTAATGTCCATGTTAGAAATAGTCATTGTGCCTTTGTTTAAATCTAGCTCATTGCGAAGTGTATCAAACAAAACAAGTTTGAGATTTTTATCTTTAAAATAATCTGATAAAGCTTCAAAAGATTCATAGTCTTTGAGGCTTCCGTTTACCACTTCTAATTTTAGTTTAATATCAGAATCGTCAATTATAGGTACCATATCAGCATGCATATGTACTCTGCCAGCAAGCTCACCACTTAACTGGCCACTTAGGTTTTCAGATACAAGATGATCCTGGCCGAAGTTTTCGAACTTAAACAGCAGTTTATCTAAATCTACATTTTCTACCTTCATTTTAGGGCTAAAATAAATATCATCAGAATCTGACCCGTTAAAGTACCCATTAACCCATATGTTTCCACCTGCGGCACCCATCGACATCGTGTCTATATAAACGTAATGATTACGTCTCATACGTGATTTCAGGTAGAAATCATCAATTTCGTAACGGTGGTATTTAAGATGTTTTATATCAAAATTAAATGCCATGTTGGTAAAGGGTAAATCGAAAATATTAAAACCTGCTTCATGGTCTTCGGGTGTTACTGTATAATCGGCAGGGGGAGGGTTATAATTAAACAGCTCATCAAAGTTTAGATGAGATGCATTAAGTGCAAAATAATTCTCTTTTTTTTGAATGGTTGTATCCTGGCCAAGGTAATAATTCATATTGGCTGTGAATTGGGTCTTTCCCAGCTTTCCGGTAAGATTTTTTATAGTCAATTGTTCGCCTTCATAATGGAAATTGCCACTAAAATTCTCAAAACGCATAGGGTGAATTTTTAGTTGGGCTTCTAATAAATCAATAAATACATCAGACGATTGCAGGCCTTTATTAAAATGCAAATCGGCAAAACCATGTACTTTTAAACCTCTAAATTCTTCATAACGATAATCTTCGGGTACAAAGTTTTCGCCACCATACGAAAAAACATCTTGCAATTGAAATAATTTGGAGGTAAGGTTAAACTCTACTTTTGTATCGCCCAATGGCTCATCGCTAAACCATAAGTCATAGTTTTTTAGCTTACCGGTAAAATGAAAATCACTTTTATCAATCATACCTGTAAAATCAATTATTCGAAAATTCTCTTCATCTACAAAAACATCGGCATGAAAATCGTGTAAAGTGTGTGGGTATCTGGAAAGTTTAGCATACAGATGCTCGATAAAAAATTCGCCTACCGGCAAATTGGGCGATTCGGTAAAAGCCCGGGCTGTACTGTTGAACCTTAGGTTCATACTAAGGTCTTTTATTTTCTCGCCTGTTATGGAGTCGTTTGTAGTTGCAGAAGCAAGCTGTTGTACATCCAGTAAATTTGATTTGATAGATAAATTAGCACTAACTGGGGCAGTTGTATGGTGAATAATAGCGGGTAAGTCGCTTATACTCGCTTTAATAGTAACGTCAGAATCTCCAGCTCTGAGGTAGAACTTTTCAATAGTAGCTTCATGACCATCCATGCTGGCTTTTATATCTATTCGACTGATGGGCAAGTGATAGTCGGGATGTTTAAAGCTTAGATTTTTTACTTCTAATTCGGTGAAATAGGATTCATTCAGTCTCTCAATACTTTTTTCAGGGTTTTGCAAATCAATAATGTCATGAAAATTCATGGTTAAGGCTACTTCACCCTTTAGGTCTTCCAAATTGGTAATGTTTAGAAATTGAGATAAAAAATCCAGTTCAAATTCTGACACCAACTGCATATCTATTTCGGGCGATTCAAAGTTTTTAACCAGCAAGCTGCCGCTAAAAGTACCAGCCTCGGGCTTGGCCGAAAAGTCCTTTAAAGAGAATTCTGCGGTAGAAAGGTGGTGCTTTTCACCGTTGGTAAAATGCCCTTTAAAATAAAGCTCGTCTAACTTTTTATTAGTGGCTTTATTATTAAAAAAGGCTTCTTCGCACCCAAAATCGGCCACAACCAGCGGGCTGTGTCCATTAATTGATTTGCCTTTTACCGAGGCATTAAAGAAAATTTTGCCTCCATTGTCGTAACGTTCAAGGGTAGGTGTCAGGTCTTCCGGTGCAAATGCCAGAAACAGGTCAAAATTGGGCTTATTACCTGTAAATTTCAGATTGAGGTTCATATCATCGTCAAAATCAATATCACCTTCCAATATAAACAAGGCCTTTTCTATGAGCAATTCAGACTGTTCAATATTCAAAAGCTGTTCATCTACCGTATAATCTAGCTGCATATCAAGGCTAATATGCTTATTATGAACAAACGAGGTATCTCCATCAATAATCAGGTTGAGTAGAAAATGGCTGTCAACCGATACCATTACATGGTTGTGGCTGGTTCTAAATTGCGAATGAGCTTCGTGCACAAATGTTTCGGCTAATACGTTATTTGCTTCATTAAGCTTCATCAGATCAATATCGGCTAAGTGGATACTCTTTAGGTTTATGTGAAAATCTTCATTAATGTCCTCTACTTCCTTAGTGCTTGATAAGGCATTGGAAATATTAAAGCTGCCATCGGTATGTTGTATAAGCTGAATAAAACCATTCGACAATTTAAGTGATTTTATTTCCATAGTACCACTTACCAATGTAAAAAAATCAAAGCCAAGATATACATCTTGTATGCTAAGCAAAGGGGGCAATGTATCTGTTTTGTTTTCGTAAATACGAACTTCCTCTAAATCTATGGAGATATACGGGAAATTAGCAAAAGGAGAAATATGGCTTCCTTTAATTTCTAAATGCCCTTTAAAGTCTTCGCTAGCCGCAGAAATAAAATCCTGTACTATGCTGTCATGTTTCCATGTAAGCACTGATATAAGTGCACCAAACACTACAAATGGTGTTAGTGCAATTCCTATAATAACCCGTTTCCACCGGAATTTATTTTTACTCATACGTGTAAACAGTTTTTTATTTGCTATAAACTTACAAAAGTTAACTTAGATAGGACACTCTTAGGCTAAGGCAATACTAAACATTTTTTTTAACTTCCAATTTTAGTTTGATGATTGTTAAGAAAGTTGATGGCAATTTTACAGTTGGAAGTAAAAGATAAGCTAATTCAGGTTTTAACTATTTTTATTGGTCTCAGGAATTAGTTAAAACTATGCACTTTAGTGCATTTCGCTTTAGCTTCTAAAAATTTCTACCTTAGCTGTATGAATGATCAAAGGTCGAATGGACATACAGTGTTCTTTGTTAACAGTGCATTTGGTATGGTCTACCAAGTACCGATATGCAGTACTTCAAGGAGATATCAAGATAAGGTGTAGGAGTATATTGATAAAGATATGTGAATCAGAAGATGTTCAAATTCTGAAAGGAGTTGTATCGAAAGACCACGTACATATGCATATAAATTATCGTCCACCCCAATCGATAAGTGATCTAGTAAAGCGATTAAAAGGACCAAGTTCTCGTAAATTACAACAAGAGTTTCCAGAATTTAAGAAGCAGTATTGGGGACGTCATTTTTGGGCAATCGGATTTGGGTGTTGGAGCACGGGAAATATAACAGGTTAGAAAATACCTGCATGAGGTATTTTCAAATTAATAGATGACTCAAATCAATTCGATAAAATTGCTAAAATGATATAAATACTTTCGGATACTTAATTCCTATCTATCTGTAATTTCAAGCTATATTTATTCTTTATTAAATAACTTGAAGATGAAGAAACAACTCTTTTTATTGTTAGTAGTAATACTTGCCATTTTTTCTTGTAATCCCAACGAGAAGCCAAAAACTGCAGATTCCATTTTTTATAATGCTACAATCTATACGGCAGATTCAATTAATTCTAAATACGAAGCGGTGGCTGTAAAAGGCAATAAAATACTATTTGTGGGTTCTGAGCAAATGGTGGATGCCTATAAAGGTGATTCAACTAAAATGATTGATTTAGAAGGCAAAACCATGACACCTGGGTTTATTGAGTCGCACGGGCATTTAATGGGGCTTGGTCAGAATGAGCTTAACCTTAACCTAATGGGAGTTAAGAGCTATAATGAAATGATAGAAATGGTAGCCAAAGCAGTTAAAAAGGCAGAGCCAGGTGAATGGATATTAGGTAGAGGATGGCATCAAAGTAAATGGGATAAACAACCAGACAAGCTTATTAAGGGATTTCAAACTCATGAAATGTTAAGTGCTGTTTCACCAAATAATCCTGTGTTTTTAAGGCATGCTAGTGGCCATGCTGCTTTTGCCAATGCAAAGGCTATGGAGATTGCAGGTGTGAATCAATTAGCAGTAGAAGGTAATATTCCTGAAATTGAAGGGGGAGAGGTAATAACTGATAAGAATGGTAATCCAACTGGGATATTTAGTGAACGTGCTATGGGCTTAATTTATAAATACATACCAGAGGAAGATGAAAGTAGGAGCAAACTTGCCTTAGAACTTGCTATTAAAGCTTGCCAGCGTAATGGGATAACTAGTTTCCACGATGCAAGTGCTAGCCAAGCAACCATTGATAGATATCAGCAATTTAAAAATCATAATAAATTAGGTGTACGGTTATATGTTATGGTTGCAGGACCCGATAGAGAGCTTACCAAAAATTGGTTGGCAAAAGGACCAATGATAGATTCAGCTAATCATTTGCTTACGGTTCGCTCTATAAAGCTAAATTGTGATGGTGCACTGGGTAATAGAGG
>JAMOMJ010000458.1 GCA_027067135.1 Cyclobacteriaceae bacterium | reverse complement strand
CATTACAGAAACCCATACGGGTCTTGGTACTGTTTCTTTAAGCACTAGTACAGTAAATGAAGGAGGTAGTGTTACGGTAACAATTACACCTAATACAGGCTATGAAACCACTTCTATAAGAGTGAATGGTGTTTTACAGGCTATTAGCAATTCCTTTACTATAAGTAATATAACAAGTAACCAATTTGTTGATGTGACATTTTCTCCAATAACCTATAGTATCACAGGAATAACTACCGGTCAAGGTATTGTTTATTTTAGTTCTAACATAGTAAATGAAAAAGGTAGTGTAGATGTAACAATTACGGCAAATAAAGGACATGGAATTACTTCTATAAGAGTGAACGGTGTTTCGCAGACAATTAGCAATTCCTTTACTATAAGTAATATAACAAGTAACCAAGTTGTTGATGTGGTGTTTTCTCCAGTTATACCAACCTATAGTATTACAGAAACCCATACGGGTCTAGGTACTGTTTCTTTAAGCACTAGTACAGTAAATGAAGGAGGTAGTGTTACGGTAACAATTACACCTAATATAGGCTATGAAACCACTTCTATAAGAGTGAATGGTGTTTTACAGGCTATTAGCAATTCCTTTACTATAAGTAATATAACAAGTAGCCAAGTTGTTGATGTCAATTTTACCATAATACCTACAGCTACTTTAACTGTTACACCAACCTCTTTATTTTTTAACTGGATAGATGGGACAAAAACAGTTACTGTTAACTCGAGTGCCCCATGGACTGTTACTACCTCTTCTAGCTGGTTAACTTTAAGCACCACAAACGGTACTGCTAATGGATCATTTACCGTAAGGCCTCTGAAAAACCTTGGACGTATAAGGTATGGAACTATTATAGTAAGTAATGGTAGTTTATCAAAAACAATTTCAATAACGCAGGTGTCTGATAGTTTAATAGCACCTCAATAAAAAATAATGAAAAAGTTTATACTTAGAAATATAAACATACAATAACCTTAATAAATGTTTACGTAATTATTTTAATATTATTTGTAGCGAGTTCTGGTAACACAATTTATTCACAAAATATAACTGTCAATTTTGATTATCTAGGTGGTATTCAATCTCCAAATGGGGCATTAGGAGGATTTCAATATGAAAATATTCCTAATTGGATTACGATTTCAAATATAGACCAAGGGTATGGTTATTATTTAACTCAAATAACTTGTGCTCCAAATACAGAGCTTGCTAGATTAGCAGTTGTTAATTATAAAAATTTTGATAACTCTATAAACGGTACTTATAATATTCAGCAATCACAAGAATTGTGCTTACAGGTATGGTACCTAGATAGTGATCAAGATGGATATGGAAATCTTAATTCAACCCCTATTTTAAGTTGTACCGATCCTTATGACGGAAGTGGAGTAAACAATAATGTTGATTACTGTCCTAGCGTATATAGTACGGTTAATAATGGTTGCGAAGCAGGGTATATTTATGAAGACATGAATTGGATTTCATCCAAAACCTTTGATATTACTGGGGCTACAATTGCTAGCAATAAATCCTATTTTGATGAGTTAGGAAAAGGGATTCAATCGCAAAGTGTAGATATTAAAACAGGACATACCTGGGCATCTCAAACCATGTACGATTCGCAAGGAAGACCCGCATTACAATCATTAAGTGCGCCCATAAATAGCACAGGTGAGTTTTTGTACAATTCGGATTTTATAAAAAAATCTGATGGAATCACAACGTATACTTCTATTGATTTTGAAACAACTATAGAAAGTCCAGAATCAGTTGGTGATACTCCAAATACATTAGGATGGTATTATAGCGAAAGTAATACTAATGAACCTTATCAGGATATTACTGCTCATCCATTTTCCAGAACCGTGTACAGTGAATTAAACCCTGGAGCAGCTCGCAAAGCAATTGGAGGTAATAAAATTAATGGAGAATGGAAATCAGGATATACTTTTAGTATGCCAGCTTCTCAAGAGCTTTCACAAACTGTAGCATTTAATGATTCAAAGTATAATACAATTAAAACTATAAAAACTGTTAGTAGAGATATCCACGGTGTAGAGGCCGTTATGTTTTCAGATACAGATGGTAAAACCTTGGCCGCCGCAAGGAGCGGAGGAACTATTCAAAGCAGTTTACATAGTATTAATATCAGTGAACAAGGTTTTATAGACATCCATATTCCTGTAGGAATTACAGGGTTTACAATGACAACTCCAATTGGAATTATTACTGAAGTTTATGATTTAATTACTGAACAAGTTATAACAACTCCAACAGCTAATTTAACTAATGGATTTTATAGAGTAGCTATTACTAATTTAGACCTTTATAATGCTGTAAATAATCCTATAACTATATCATATTCAGAAAATTATTACGATTATAGTTTAAATGAATATAATAAAAAGGGGCAGTTGATAGCTTCATATCAACCTTTGAATCATTTAGAAACTACGTTTGATTACAATGTTTTAGGGCAATTAATTTACTCAAAAAGTCCAGATGAAGGAGAAGCTTGGTTTAAATACCGTAAAGATGGACAAATACGTTTTTCACAAAATAGCAAACAAGCATTAGCAGGAGAATTTTCATATACAAATTATGATAATTTAGGACGCCCTATGGAAAGTGGTGTTGTAACCAGTACTTTTGATACTAACTTAGATCCCAATGGTGTCTTACCTACGGGAGTTAAAAAAGAGCAACAGCATACAACCTATGATGTATTGGAGCAGACTGATGTAACAGTATTATCAACATTAGATATAAGTTACCACAACCCTACTTTTCTTGCAGGTAATGTAGCAAAAACATCTAATGATAATACAACTACTTACTATAGTTACGATATTTACGGGCGCGTAAAATGGATTGTACAATACATCAATGGCTTAGGTACAAAAACTATTGATTATGAATATGACCCTATTACCAGCGCAGTAATCAGCGTAGATTTTCAACGTTATAAAATAGATGAACGCTTTATTCATCAATATACTTATAATGATGTAAATGAATTGGTAAAAGTTGAAACTTCAACCGATAATACAACTTTCACTACCCATGCTGATTATGAATATTATGAAAATGGTTCATTAAGAAGAGTAGATTTAGCAGAAGGTTTACAAGGTATAGATTATGTTTATAATCTCGCAGGGCAATTAAAAAGCATTAATCATCCAAGTTTGGAAGCTGCAAAAGACCCAGGAGGTGATGTAAATGATCTTTTTGGAATGGCTATAGATTATCATAAAGATGATTATAAAAGATCACAACCTAACATTACATCTACAACTTTTGGAATAGACCAATACAATGGTAACATAAAAGCAGTACGTTGGAACAATGATTATAATAAACTTACCAATGCTCAAAATACCTATAGTTATCAATACAATAATAACAATTGGTTAATAAGCGCAAATTATGGTGAATATAGTTCTAATGGTTTTGTTGCAAATAGTACTGGAGATTATGGTGTAACAGGAATTTCTTATGATGCCAACGGAAATATACAAACGTTGAACCGTACTAAAAACACAGAAAGTGGTAGTAATGCTATGGATAATTTTACATATCATTACAAAAACGATAAACCTAACCAGTTAGATCGAGTAGAAGACACAGCACCTGTAATTACTGGAGCTGATGATTTAAAAACGCAAACAGCAGGTAATTATATATATAATGCCATTGGTCAGCTAACAGAAAACACAGGAGAAGCTGTTAAATACTTTTACAACACCAGTGGTTTAGTTACAGAGCTTTCAAAAAATAATGTACCTTTGGTTAAGTTCTTTTACAATGATAAAGGTCAACGGGTACGTAAAGAAGCTTATAACGAAGTTGATGGTTCTTTAATAAAAACGGAATATTATGTACGAGATGCTGCTGGTAGCGTACTAGCTATTTATAATGGTACAACTCAAAAAGAATTACCAATTTATGGAGCTAGTCGTTTAGGAATATTTTTTAAAGAGAGTAATAATAGTGTTTACCAATTAACTGACCATTTAGGGAATGTGAGAGCTGTAATTGCAAAAGATGGACAAAATAATGCAGTTGCTACTACAGCTACAGATTACTATCCTTTTGGAATGCCAATGCCGAATAGGCAAATGGTAGGTGGTGAATTGTACAGATACGCCTTTCAAGGACAAGAAAAAGACCCCGAAACTGGAAAAGAAGCATTTCAATTAAGACTTTGGGATGGTCGTATAGGACGTTGGCTTACTACTGATCCTGCTGGGCAATACCATAGTCCATATATGGGGATGGGGAACAATCCCATTTCTAGAGTTGACCCTGATGGAGGGTTTAGTCCTCCAACCGATTTTATTAATAAACAAACGGGTGAGCATAAATACGTTGATGATGGAATCAATCAAATTATTTTGGTTGAAAATTCTGATTGGTTTAATGTTTCTTTATATATGGGGTTTGGATCAATATCATTTGGTGATACACCAATTACACCAAATGAATTTGGTCTTTTTCAATTCCCTGAGTCAGGAAAGGGTTTTGCAAGATATACAACACCTTCTGGTACGAATAACGGGAATAATGAAAACTATTCAACTTGGTCTGATTTTACAACTACAAATAATCGTACAACAGATAATTGGGCAAATAAAGATACTTTTATAAATTTATATAAAACTTTTGCAAGTTTTAATGATCAAACAAGTGGTATTCTTGTTCCTACTCCTGGGTTTACGGTTCATTACGGCGATATTTCTGCATATGATCCAAATGTTAATTTAGGGCATAGTACACATTTTACAGGAAATTCAGTTGATATTCATTATTTTAGCTCAACTGGAACTGAATTAAGAGGAAATGGGGCATATAATTCGGCCGATGTTTTAAAAACTAATCTATTCTTTACGATAGCTCAAAAACATGGATTTAGCAACAATTATTCTTATGGTAGTCGATTTACTCATAACGGTAATAATAACCAATCATTACATATGAACCATTTACATATAGGAAGATGAAAAAAATAATATTACTTATC
>JAMOMJ010000457.1 GCA_027067135.1 Cyclobacteriaceae bacterium | reverse complement strand
AATACTAAATCGTTGGCATACACCAAGTCAATAAGCTTTTTTTGGTTGACCGTTTTGGGCTTAATAGCATTTCCACTTGTTCCAAATACCAAAGGTGTAATGGCAGAATCGGATAAATGATGAGACTCTTCCTCCGCTAAATACGTATTTACCGCTTCTTCATCAACCTTGCCGTGTTTGCGGTAATGTTGAATAAGGTTGCTAAGCACCTCACTAATTTTGATAAGATCTCGAGTGCTTCCTTTTAACTTAATTTCCTCTCCCCTGGATATAATTTTACTCTTAGGAAATTTGATTTTCAAAATCTCCATATTCTTGTTTTCTACTCCTAAAAAGTCGGGTAAGGAAATATTTTCTAGTGAAATCAGTTTTTCTACCAAGTGTATCGCTTTTTGAGTTGATAAATTAAAATGCAAAGATGTACTTTTGCCTCAAACAAAACTACATAATTCTTGTCGTAAAAAACTATGGCCATCATTACATTTACATCCGATTTCGGACACAAAGATGCCTATGTAGCTATTGTAAAAGCCAAGATTCTTACCTACGACCCTACCCTTACTATTATTGATGTTAGCCACGAAGTGGAACCTTCTAATTTAGCAGATGGCGCATTTCTGCTAGCTAGTGCCTATAATCAATTTCCGAAAGGTAGTGTTCATTTAGCTGCTGTAGATTCAGTTGGCACCAAAGGGGATGCCTATATTGCCTTGAGCTTTAATGAGCATTTTTTTGTAGGAACCAATAACGGCTTGCTGAGTTTATTAACACAAGAGGAAGAGGTGACTATTGTTGAATTGAGACATGAAGAAAAAAGTACTTTCCCTGCTAGAGACGTATTGGCAGAAAATGCCGCCAAATTAGCCACTGGAACACCCTTAGAAGCACTAGGCAAAGAACTAGAAGATTATAAGAGACTTATTGGTAGAAGTGTGCGAGCGACCCTGAAAGAAATTGCAGGCACGGTAATTAAGATTGATTACTACGGAAATTTAATTACCAATATTAGAAAATTCGTTTTTAATGATATTGTAAAGGGACGCAAATATGTAATAAAGTTTGGTCGTCAAGAAGCCTACGCACTTCACAACCAAAGCAATGAAGTAGAGCCAGGCGATTGGTTTTTATATTTTAATCATCAAGGATTGCTAGAGATAGGAATTAGGAATGGAAATGCATCTCAGCTGTTGGGTCTTAAGTTTGATAGTCCTATATGGATAAAATTTGAAGAAGGTTAATGGCTGCCAATTCCTTCGCTTCGCTGTTACGCTCATCTTAAAAATGTGTCGATTACAAACGTAAACTCCTTTTTTTAAGATTTCGCAAGCTTCGTACTTGTCGATTTCTACCAACCATTAAAAAAACATATTTATGCTAATACGAATTGTAAAAATGACTTTTGAGCCCAATAAGGTGGCTGAATTTTTAGACGTATTTGAAAAAAGTAAAACGAAAATTAGAGCAATGGAAGGATGTTCGCACTTGGAGTTGCTGCAAGACTATAATTTAACCAACAGCTTTAGTACTTATAGTTATTGGAAAAATGAGGCCGCATTAAACAATTACCGCAATTCAGGTTTATTTAAAGCAGTGTGGGCAAAAACAAAGGTTTTGTTTATTGAAAAGCCTATTGCTTTTTCTTTAAAACAACACACGTTAGTTGGGTAATTTCCTTAATATTTTAGCATTCCATTCCTTCAATATTACAAAAACAATGTAAGTTTGCGCTCGAATTGCAGCATCTATATGCATAAGGCATTAGATGAACAACCAAATCATTTGCCCAGATGGCGGAATTGGTAGACGCGCTAGACTCAAACTCTAGTGATTGCAAGATCGTGCCGGTTCGACCCCGGCTCTGGGTACCATAACCCCTGTTAATCAATTGATTTTCAGGGGTTATTTTTTTGGTGGCAAAATATTGTTAATTACTAGTACAATACCTTTATGGGTTTAGAAAGGTTTGACTCTGCACCATTTTTAAAAATAGCTTTAACGGCATAATTATACATGTTACCAGATACAATTTGAGCATCTGCAAAATGAAATTGGTTTCCATCCACTGAAGATGCTAGTCGTAATGGGCTATCCTCTTTAGATTTATAGATTAAAAATCTATCGACCGACTCATACTGCCAAGTCAGAATAATTTTCTTTTCTTCGAAATTAATATCTGATTTCAGTTTTTTGATTGAAGGTCTAGTTCCATCATCCAATACGTCAGCTATTATTATAGCTGATTCAGAGGTTAAACCAGCATCATCTTTTGCTTGAAGGTAATACCCATAGGTTTCACCTTTTACTACTTTTGTATCTACAAAATAAGAGGCGAGAGAATCTAATTCAGCTATCAACTCAAACTCTTGGTTGTATTCCCTAAAGAGCAAGTAACTTACAACATCATTCGAAGAAGATCTATTCCATTCAATTCGAATAGAATCTTGAAAGCTTTTTACCTCATAAATTGCTGGAGCGGAAGGAGGTACTATATCTGGTCGTTGGAGTTTAACAGCTATTGATAAATCGGAAGGGTTAAAGTGATTATCAAGCGCCATAATTTTATAATAGATGTCTTCATTTAACACTTTTATATTTATACTATCTTTAAACGAAGGCTCCTTAACAGCATCTATTGTTACTTGGATAAACTCATCTGTAGGGTTGTTTGCTCTATACACTCTATACCCATATAAATCAGGCTCCTCATTGTTCTTCCAAGTAATGCTAACAATTCCATCTTCCGTAATAACTCCGTTTATTTCAGAAGGAGGAGCTGGAGGTGTATCATCTTTTAGTTGCCCAAGAGCTTCAAAAGAGGCTATTGTTTTGCCATTTAATAAAATCACTTCCACTTTATAATAATTCACTGGCAATGGATTATTGTCTGTAAAACTATTTGTTTTAGGTGAAAGCATTTCGTTCGTAAGGTAGGAAAAAGGGCTTTTAAGAGATGAGGCTCTGAGTATATTAAATCCTAAAATTTTATCCCAAAATTGCTCCGGGTAGTCCCAAACAACACGAATTGTAGAATCATTAATTTCTGCGCTTATCGCAGGCACATATAATCCTCCTTCTTCATAGCCTTGTCCACTCACTGGAGTTGAGTAAGGACCAAAATCCCCAAAAGGAGTTATTCCTCTAATACGATAATAAAACTCATGGTAATTGACTGGAATTGAGTCCATATAATAAGAGGTGGACGATAAGTTAGATTTGCCTTGATCAATGTCAATGTATTGAACTGAGTTAGGTTGAAAATATGTTTTTCCTCCATCGTCAGAGCGTTCTATGCTATAATTATTATAAATACGAGTGAGATAAAAAGTCTCCCAATTTAAAACAGCGGTTTTATCTCCAAACTCAATTTTTACTGAATCAGGTTTTGGTAATTTGTTAATAACCGCAGGGTTTATAAATACCATACCCGTATCAATAGGATAGTTGGCTAATGTATCTGTAACATAAACCCTGTACAAATACTCTTCCCCCTTTTTTATAGTAGCATCAGTAAACCTTAAGCCCATAGCTGTTGCAACAATTGGGGATTGGTCTGCACACATGAGACTAAAACTAAAGCGATTCTGCTGTTCATCAATCTGATTTTTTATGCTAGACGTTTCCCCTTTCTGATCACTTACTACAAAAGAATCTCCATAGAGTGATTGTGCAGCGATGGCAGCAAGACGGTCTTTCGTTGCAATTGGTTCCCAATCATCTAAAGGCCAAGCTTTACGCATGGCAAGTAAGATAGGTGTTTTACCAGAAAGGGTATCCAAATCACCATTCAACCTCACACGAATACGTTCTATCGTATAGCCCACATTATTGCCATGTTTCCATACAATTGGATTGTTGGGTGCCCAACGAAGAATTACTGAGTCTTGGTATGAACGTACTAAGAGGGCTACCTGAGCTTTGTTGTTTTGAGAAAAGCCAACTTGAGGGAATATGCTTATGCAAAGTAATAGCCCAATTGTGAACCAATTAAATTTAAACATTTGAATTTTCTTAGTTATGAGCTTAATAATTAATGTACGTAGTAACAGTGCTTTGGGCTCTTGTAGCTCCTGGTAAATAATAAGAGACTTTGATGCCATATTGCCCTCCATAAATGTATTGGTAGGCCGTTGTTTGCAATAACCTTTTAATGCCTGACGGTGCTGAGCTATAATTTGCACCATATATATTAAAAGCTTTTGTTAACAAGTCTCTATAATCGTTATAAGAAAAATAAGACATAATATACTGCAATTCTAAATAACCATCAATTACCAAGGGTTGACTAATATCCCAATTTGCTTTTGTTAATGTTGCTTTTGAATCCTCTTTTACCCGTATAGCCTTTAATGGAGGAATACCTATGGCTCTTTCATCTTCGCTTCGCCATGTAATTTTAAAATAATTAGAAGCAGGGTAATAACTGTAGATATTATAATTATCCCTCCTCAGAGTCACCTGTAAGGGACTCTGAGATGCCATAGCTTTACCCAGTCTTACCATCTACATTTTTATAATGTGTAATGTATTTATTTTTAACCCCCAGCTCATAAAAAGCTGCACTTGAGTGTCTGTATTCTACAAATTTTTTTGCCAAATTCCATTTCCCGCTCACAGGGTTGTGGTGTATATATTCAAGCTTCTGTTCTACCATTTGTTCATCAAGGCACTTTCGGGCATCAAACGATAACCGAAATACTTGGTGTTTTTTTCCTTTTTTCTTCTCATTCTCCTGTACTCCTTTTTGCAACGTATGCAATAAGGCAGTTTTATCCTTATTTTTAAGGTTTTTTACAATTGCGTATGCCATAAATCGTTTGCCCTCACTTAGCAGGTGGTTTAAAGGTTTTAGTTTATTTGTTGGAAACAGTAAACAATGCACATGGTTAGGCATGAGTACATAGGATAGAATGGCACAATTATCTTTTATTAAATGTGCAAACCAATTGTAAACAGCATCATAGGCTTGGGCTTCTTCAAAAAGTGGTAGCCACTGGTAGCAGGTTATCGTACAGAAGTAAACTTCGTTTAGCTCGCTATGGTTGGTATGGTTTGACATTTAGTTTTCTA
>JAMOMJ010000456.1 GCA_027067135.1 Cyclobacteriaceae bacterium | reverse complement strand
ATTGTGTTCTTTAGATCAGTAGTTTCGTTTATAATTTCATTTGTAACTCTCAACAGACTTGGAATTAGTTTATGGGGTAATAATAAAAAATGGTTAATTATAAGAGGAATTGCAGGCTCAATTGGACTTTTATTATTTTTTTCCACCATCCAAAAAATGCCGCTTGCAAGTGCCGTAGCCATCCAATATTTGTCTCCTATTTTTACATCGCTTCTAGGGATTTTAGTTGTAAAAGAAAGGGTTTATTCTATTCAGTGGTTATTTTTTCTTATCTCATTTATTGGTGTAATTCTTATTCAAGGGTTTGACCCAAGGGTAACACAATTGCAGTTGCTGGTTGGGGTTTCTTCTGCCATGGCTGCTGGTATGGCCTATAATAGCATTCGAAAGCTTAAGCTGAGTGAACATCCATTGGTTATCATATTTTATTTCCCTTTGGTTACTATACCAATTACTGGTCTGTATCTATTGTTCACTGGTTGGACAACCCCTTCGTTAATGGAACTAATTGTATTATTATCTATTGGGCTAGCAACTCAATTCGCTCAGTATTTTATGACCAAAGCATATCAACTGGAGGAATTATCTAAAATCTCTAGTATTCAATACATAGGGATAGTTTTTGCTCTTTTATTTGGGTTCCTGCTTTTTGATGAATCCTATACGATGAAATCATTTACAGGGATATTTTTGGTACTTATTGGCGTAATTTTAAATGTATTTTTTAAACAACTCTTAGATAAAAGAAAGACTTAATAACCTGAGTTCGGGATAAGGAATAGCTAAAGCTGACAGCATTCCTTATTCCGAACTCAGGTTAATAGTAGAATCTTCAATAAACATAAAAAGCGCCCATAGGACGCTTTTTATTTATTTATTATAAACTTTTTTTAGCTAATTTTCTCAATTAAATCAGCAGCCCTGTTAGAGTAACCTGCTTCGTTATCATACCAACCTACTACTTTTACAAGTGTTCCATTGGCAGAAGTCATTAATGAGTCGAAGATACATGAATGAGGGTTTCCTACAATATCAATAGATACGATAGGGTCTTCTGTATATTCTAAGATACCTTTCATTGGCCCTTCAGATGCTTTTTTCATTGCAGCATTAATTTCTTCAGCAGTAGCTTCTTTTTTAAGCATTACTGTTAAGTCAGTTAACGAACCATCTGGAATAGGTACCCTCATAGCACATCCATCTAGTTTACCTTGCAATTCTGGTAATACTAAACCAACGGCTTTTGCGGCACCTGTAGAAGTAGGTACAATTGAATAAGCAGCAGCACGTGCTCTTCTTAAATCTTTATGAGGTGCATCTTGCAAGTTTTGATCTGCTGTATAAGCGTGAATAGTTGTAATATACCCTTTTTCAATTCCGAATGTATCGTTCAATACTTTAGCCATTGGAGCTAAACAGTTAGTAGTACAAGAAGCGTTTGATAGAATTTGTTCTTCACCAGTTAATACTTCATCATTAACACCTAGTACTATAGTTGTAATATCGCCTTTTGCTGGTGCAGAAATAACTACTTTTTTAGCTCCGGCAGTTAGATGGCCTCCAGCTCCTTCAGGATCAACAAATCTACCAGTAGATTCAAGAACTACATCTACACTCAATTTCCCCCAAGGAAGTTTAGCAGGCTCTCTTTCTGCATAAATCTTAATCTCATTACCATTTACAATAATACCATCGCTAGTCGCTTCTACAGTTCCTGGAAATTTTCCATGTACTGAATCATACTTTAAAAGGTGAGCAAGTGTTTTTGTGTCTGTAAGGTCGTTAATAGCTACAATTTCAATATTGCTATTTTCCAGTAGTACTTTGAAAGTTAATCGTCCAATTCTACCAAATCCGTTTATGGCAACTTTTGTCATGATAATTATGTGGGTTTTAAAATTTCTACAAAAATACATGACAATTCTAAATTCTACTTGGTTCGTAATAGATTTAATTAGTATAGAATTTTTCGTAGCCTCGAAATAAATGTTTAAAAATAATTTGCTTCAAGTTTGGCATAATAAAAACGACTGCTATATTTGCATCACCTTTTCAAGGAGGTCCGTTCGTCTAGGGGTTAGGACACTGGGTTTTCATCTCAGCAACAGGGGTTCGATTCCCCTACGGACTACAAAAATCGCCTCGTACATACAGTACGGGGCTTTTTTGTGCTTACACTTTTTTTGAAGCCTTGAATTAATAATTGCAAGAAATAGTGTTTCTACTTTTTCGGTAAAATGTTCGAAATCGATATTTTTTATATGATTTTTATTTTCTTTTACAATTTTACTCAGGGGCAATCCAATACTACTTGAAAAATTTAATGGTGATATTGGACATCGTATTGAACCTGAAGCTAAAACTCAAATTTTTTATATTAGACTTGGAGTGATCTTTAAACCTAATGAACTTTTAAAGTTTAATGTTTGAATAGCAGGTTTTAGTATTTGAAATCATCCAGCAATTAATAGTTCAGAATTAAGGTTGTTCCAATTTGTTCAGCTTGCCCTAGGACTGGGGATTTTCAAGTTAGCCATCGACTTGGGATAGAACAGCGGTTTTTCTTTCTTAACCCAGATCATTCATCAGTTGAGCTTCAAAAAACCTTCTAGTATGATGTTGGAAAGAAAAATTGATGTAGTTCGATTAAGATTATATTACCAGTTTAGTAAAAGTTAGCCATAGACTCTTATTTTTGTAGCTTATGCTATATGCAAAATAAATTCACTGTGACAAATAGGTTCATTAAGAGTGAGGCAAGAAATTGCTTTTTTCTGTTATTTTTTCTCTTCTTTCCCTTTGCTGTATTTTCACAGTCTCTCGATAATTCTCTAGTTGATACATTAGCATCCACTAGAAGAGTTCTTATTGATAATATCTTTTTAACAGGAAATAAAAAGACAAAAGATCGTATTATTTTGAGAGAGCTTTCTATTGAAAAAGGAGGGGCATACTCATTTGAAGCACTTGAAGAAATAATAATTGCAGATAGAAATAAAATTTACAACACAAAACTTTTCAACGAAGTTGAGGTAGCTATCTTGGAATTAGATTTTGATAAAGTTGATATTGTTATAAATGTTACTGAAAGATGGTATTTGTTCCCAATTCCTTTATTAGACATAATTGATCGTAATTTTAATGATTGGTGGGTTAACCACGATGCAGATTTGAGCAGATTAATTTACGGGCTAAGTTTATATCATTTTAACATGCGTGGCATGAACGAACGAATGACGGTAACAGCCCAATTTGGCTTTACTAAAAAGTTTGAAGTAAACTATTCCATGCCTTACATAGACAGGAGCCAACGGCATGGGCTATCTTTCTCAGCAAAATATTTGGAGTATAATAATTTGCATTATAAAACAATTGAGAATAAAAGAGTGTTTGTTGAAACGGAAGATTTATTGCGAACGACTTTAGGGTTTGGGGTTTCTTATACATTAAGAAATTCTTTTTATACGAGACATAGCTTTGGGGTTGACTATAACAAAAATACTGTAGCAGATACTGTGCTTTTATTAAATCCTAATTATTTAGGTACGGGCGCCAATGAGCAGAATATCTTAAAATTAAATTACTCATATAGTGTTGATAGGCGTGATATAGCTGCTTACCCTTTGGATGGATATAGCTTTTCTATTGGTATAGACCATATAGGTTTTGGACTAAAAAATAGTGTATATCGCACTAGTTTTCAAACGAGCTATGCTAAGTATTTTGATTTGAAAAAAGGATTTTATTTTAATAGCCTTGTATCAGTTAATTTAAGCACGCCCCCTGAACAGCCTTATACCTTGTTGTCGGGCTTAGGGTTTAGTAACAGATTGGTAAGAGGCTATGAGTTGTACACCATTTTTGCTCAGAACTATTTTTTGAATAAGAGCACATTTAAAAAGGCAGTTTTTAGAGGAAGTACAAAATGGAAAAGTATGCCACTGGAACAGTTTCAGTACATTCCGTATGCCTTATATTTAAAAACTTATGTAGATTTTGGCTATGCTACAAATACTGAAAATTTAGAAGGTAATGCCCACTTATCTGACAGATGGTTGGCAGGTGCAGGATTTGGTCTCGACTTTGTAACTATGTACGATTTTGTAATTAGAGCAGAATACTCGTTTAATAATATTGGTGAAAGTGGTTTTTTCTTGAGTTTAACAAGTGATTTTTAGTTGTAGTTAAATGGTTTCTCTTTTCCATTTTTTATTTCAACCCAGTTACCTGTTTTTACACCATTTTCATAAGTTCCTTTATAGGTTAACTTGCCTTTTTTAGAGAAAAATTCCCAAAGGCCGCTTTCTTTCCCATTTTTATAAAATCCTTTTTGTAGAAGGGTTCCTTTCTCTGAATAATAAAGCCAAATTCCATTTGGCAACCCATTTTTATACTCAAGAGTTCTTTTTAACACTCCTGATGAGTAATAGTTAATCCAAATGCCCTCATATTGACTATTTAGATACACGCCTGTTCGCTTTAATATTTTATTAGGGTGATAGTAAAAAGCGGAATCTTCTAGGCTTCCATTCACCCAGTTTTCTTTGCTCTGTATATTGCCATCAAAGTTATACGACATTGCTACTCCATGCAGTTTGTCGTTTTCGTAATGTTCAATAGCTTGAATTACTCCACTAGGATAGTAGAATTTCCATTCACCAAATTTCTCTCCTTTTTTTATCTCTCCTTCTGCTCTAATTGTTCTATCTTCATAATAGAGCTTTTCAATTTGAGCCTTCACAATTTGAGATTGAAAAACCAATAGAGAAAAGAATGATAATAGTAATGGAGCTTTCATAGTAGTTTATAAAATCAACTTAACCTCATAAACGTAAGTACAATAGAATTGTTATTTGTTGGCCATTAACACTTCCCAAGCCTCACTAATTTTATTTTTAGCTAAGAGGCCTTTAGCTAATTGGTGCAGTCGCTCCTCAACATTATTGCTAGAGGCAATAATTTCGTTTACGTTCAAATTGTCTTTGACTGGAAGAGGTATCTCTTCAATTGTGCCTAGTTGCCCAAGTTCATTGCCAGTAAGAACCTTACTACTTTTGATTGAAGCAGGGATATTATCAAA
This sequence comes from Cyclobacteriaceae bacterium, assembly GCA_027067135.1. Classification (GTDB taxonomy): domain Bacteria; phylum Bacteroidota; class Bacteroidia; order Cytophagales; family Cyclobacteriaceae; genus JAKISE01. The sequence goes on along the minus strand of JAMOMJ010000456.1, from coordinate 55,504 downwards.
CCCAATTCCAATGGAAGAAATAGGTTTGGGTATTTCAAAAATGGAATCTCCACTTGCTCGTGAATACCAATTGCCTCCCATACGAGCTACTGTGTCTATTTTATTAGGATCAATTTTTCCATTCCCATCCAATATGTCAGTATCCAAATGGATTTTGGTTACTTCGCAAATAATAAGATTTCCAGCGCCTCCTTCTGTGCCTAAATAAATAATGTCATTTACCTTGCATTCAAACGAAACTGGTGATTCTCCAACTCTTGGAGGCGAGATTGTTTCTGAAGGCACTTCTGTAAATCCAGCTTTTGTAAATTCATTAACCCCTTGTCCATACTCGGCACTGGCCAACGACATTTGTTGCACCATATCATAGTTAACAATATTGATAACCACTTCTTTGGTAGCCATAGCATTATCCAATGTATGCTTGGTTGTATTTCCTCTCACCCTCCTTGCTGGTGAAAAAATCATAATAGGAGGGTTGGCACTAAACACATTAAAAAAACTAAACGGGCTTAGATTTACATTACCTTCAGTATCTACAGTACTGGCAAAAGCAATAGGTCTGGGCGATACCGCACCCAACAATAAACCGTGCAGTTCTGCAATGGATATATCTTTGGGTGTAATGGATTTAATCATAGCCATCAATCTGTTGGAAGAACAAGTGTTTTAACTTCTCCGAAACCAACACGTTTCCCATTTTTTTCAGCATAGCCTCTCATAATAACTGTGTCTCCATCATGGATAAATTTACGCTCAGTCCCGTCATTCATTTGTATGGGTTTAGTGCCTTTCCAAGCCAATTCCAACATGGAACCATACGAATCTGGGGTTGGCCCACTTATAGTACCTGAAGCATACATATCACCTACTTCAATATTGCAGCCATTAACCGTATGGTGTGCTAATTGTTGGTTGATATTCCAATACATATACTTGAAATTGGAGTTACTAACTATATTTTCTTCGCCTCCTTGTGGTTGAATGCCCACCTGTAAATTGATGTCAAAATTCTTTTTGCCACTTACCTCTAAATAGGGTAGTACTTTGGGGTCTTGAGTGGGTGATTCAACTTTTATATATCCCAGAGCTTCTAAAGTTACAATCCAAGGAGAAACAGATGACCCGAAGTTTTTAGATAGAAAAGGCCCTAATGGTACATATTCCCACACTTGCACATCTCTGGCCGACCAATCATTAAATAGTACAAACCCAAAAATGTAATCTTCGGCTTCTTGGGTTGAAATGGATTCTCCTAGGTTGGTATTTTGACTTGTAATAAAAGCCATCTCCAATTCAAAATCTAATCGTTGAGTTGGGCCAAAATCTGGCTCTGTTGCATCTGGAGCTTTGGTTTGTCCTTTTGGTCGTTTTATGGGGGTGCCAGAGGCAATAATAGACGAAGGCCTTCCATGATATCCTACCGGAATATGTTTCCAATTGGGTAATAAAGCATTATCAGGGTTACGAAACATAGTGCCTACATTGGTGGCGTGCTCTATGCTTGAATAAAAATCGGTGTAGTTAGGCACGTTAACCGGTATCAGCATTTCCACATTGTCCATTGGAATTAGACAGTTAGCTTTATCCTCTTCATTGCTTTGCAACTCTTGATTATCATTGGTAAATAAGGCTATTATCCTTATTCGAGCAGCATTGGTAATGGGTTTGCCAAGGCCAATAAATGCGTTTAGAGTTGATTGATTAAAAATGCCTGTGGGTAATTCGATAGAAGCGAAATAGCCCTTGGTTTGTAAATAATTTAAATCAATTACAAATTCGCCTATGGCGGAACCTGCTCCAACTTGTTCTCCTTTTTTAAAGATACCAAATGGGATGTTGTATATACTAAAATCAGAATTTGGTGCTATATTAATCCAACTTGTTTGTTTCTTCATTTTTTTAATTGTTGATTATTTGAGGGTATAAAAAGAAACATACAATTTACGTCATGACAATGACAATTTACTTGCATTATGCAATTTTTTTGGCGGCTAACTTGCAAAGCGTAATTGGACGGTGAAAACATCTTCAGCATTCATGTTTTTCGCAATTAACCCGAAAAATTCATGTAAATTTTTCGGGTTAAACACTTAATTCTCCTATTGTAGTTTAATTCCGTCAAACTTTTTAATTTGCCGTGCCCAAGGCAAGCGGGACTACGTGTTACTGTGATTTGCTAGCCTGGCCGCAGGCACGACAAATCAAAAAAAATGCCTCCGTGGGTTATCAAAATTTTGTACAATTAAACTCCCTACTGAAGTTTAATTGTAGGGAGTTAGGTCTCATTGGGGGAGATTTGGGGACAGAAATTGATGGAGAAAGGTATCAATTTCTTCCTTTCCAAATTGATTTCAATGGCTAAATCAAAGCAATGAAAATAGTAACTAGTGTCAAGTCAAGCATACTTTAGCCGAACCAAGCTTTGACATTTTTGCCCTATACTTCTTTAAAAAATATTTCCGTAGCTACGGCTATGGGTATATTTTTTGCATTGTCTAGCCCAAAAATGTCGACAACTTATACGACACACTACACTTGACTTAACACTAGGGCTTGCGAAAATCTGTGGGAGAAAGGTTTTTTACTTGGATGTAAGCAATTAGTTTTTAAAACATTAACCTATAATTTGTCTTCACCAAGTCGGGCTGAAAAAATACAATACCCACCGAAAACAAATCGATGGAGTGAGTTACTTCAGGATGAGCCTTAATTTCATTCCATGCTTGGGTCATTTCTTTCGACCAGTAAATATCATCTAGTACAAGAATTGAATCTTTGTGCATTCGCTTTATAATGGATTCAAAATATCTGATGGTCGGTTTATACCTGTGGTTGGCATCAATGTAGGCGAAATCAATGCGTATTCTAGCATTTAAAAACTCTGGCAAAGTCTTATCAATATTACCTAAAATAAGCTCAATGTTACTTTTTTGATGATGCTCAAAATTGGTCAATGCTACGTTAGCTATATCTTCTGATCCTTCAAATGTAATTACACTAGTGTCTTTTTTATGCGCCAAATACATTGTGTTTAAACCAAACGAAGTGCCTAGTTCTATTATATTTTTGGCTCCATTAAATTCTATTAATCGAGCTAAAAGCCTACTGACTTTAGCAGAGCTTAATCCTTTTTTTGTGATGGTGCTAACCCTTGTTTGTTGTAAATTAGCGTGTACAATGGAGGTGGCTCCATAATTAACTGTTTTCACAGAAAAATCTTCGTTCAGAAGCTTAACTCTTGTTTTTTCAATAGATTCAAAATGACTCTTATTAAAATCCTTTTGGATAAATTTCGTATAAAGATTGTAAATAAATGGTGCTTGAAGCGAATGTGAATTTACCTCGTTTAGCCAATGGTTTACATAAGAAATAATCTGATGATTCAATTAATTAAGCTTAAATGGAACAATCATTTTAAACTCAGGAATATGAACGGTTATTACCTGACCATCCATTAATTGTTCCATTTTGTAGCTGCCATGCATTTTTCCAATGCCCGATCTTAAATTACAACCCGATATATACTGATGCTTTTGCCCAGGTTCTAAAATAGGTTGCCGGCCAACAACACCTTCGCCTTCAACTGTTCTAATGGGGAAAGCAGCATCGTTAATAAGCCATTTTCTACGAACTAATTGCAGTGTTTTAGAGCTGTTATTTTCTATAGTAACTTGGTAGGTAAACACATAATGGTGCTGGCTCGGATTCGAATATTGTGGTTGATATTCTACCTCAACAGTTACCTTAACACCATTTGTTACTTCAGTTACCATTTTTCAAAGTTAACGATTAGATTTTTAATTTGATAATTTGTAATATTAAACGATTATTTAATAGAGATGTTTAATTACTAATGGATATAAAACTTGAAGAATCGTGGAAAGAACAGTTGAGCAACGAGTTTGATAAAGACTATTTTATAAACTTAGTTCAATTTATAAAATCAGAATATTCAACATATAAAATATTTCCACCGGGGAAGCAGATTTTTAGTGCTTTTGATCATTGCTCGTTTAACGATGCCAAAGTGGTAATTATTGGGCAAGACCCTTATCACGGTATCGGGCAAGCCAATGGGTTATGCTTTTCGGTTGCAGATGGAGTGCGAAAGCCTCCTTCACTCCAAAATATTTTTAAGGAAATAGCCACCGATTTAGGTAAGCCAATACCAGAATCTGGTAATTTAGAAAGGTGGGCTGGTCAGGGAGTATTAATGCTTAATGCAACCTTAAGCGTTCGAGCTTCCACTCCGGGATCTCACCAAAATAAAGGGTGGGAAGAATTTACAGATGCAGTTATAAAATCACTTAATGAGCAAAAAGAACAATTGGTGTTTTTGTTGTGGGGAGCTTATGCGCAGAAGAAAGGCGCTATTATCGACCGAACAAAACATTTGGTGTTAGAGTCAGCGCATCCATCACCATTTGCTGCGCATAGAGGTTTTTTTGGAAATAAGCATTTTAGCAAGTGCAATACTTATTTATCTCAAAAAGGGTTACCTGAAATTGATTGGTGATTTTTTTGGTGCTATTGTTTTCCACAGATAATTTGTATTTTTCTGCGTAAATCTGTGGCATCTGCGAGAGATTACTCCATTTAAAAACAAATAATCTGTGGTATCTGCGAGAGGTTACTTTTTACGTAACTATTCAGGTATATTTAACCCCTTTACCGCAAGGCTCGCTAAGGTTTACGCAAAGTTTGCGATGCTTTTCTTAGCGTTCTTAGCGAGCACATTGCGTCCTTTGCGGTTAATTTTGGAGATACCATTGATTTGAAACCTAAATAGTTGCCTTTTTACTAAGCTTCTACAAACGTAAAAGCCTTCCCGGTTTTTCCTGCTCTACCTGTTCGCCCAATTCGGTGAATATAACTATCAAATGTCATAGGTACTTGGTAGTTAATTACATGAGTAACATCCGATACATCAATACCTCTTGCAGCTACATCAGTGGCAACCAATACTCGTATCTTTCCTTGCTTAAACGAGTTTAAAGCTCGTTGCCTCGCATTTTGGCTTTTGTTGCCATGAATTTGGTCAGCACTGATGCCCACTTTATTTAACTTCCCGCAAAGGCGATTGGCTTTATGTTTGGTTTCTTCAAAGAGAAGAACTTTATTAAAATCGCCATCTGATAACATCTCTTGAAGTACCTTAAATTTATCCTCACCTTGTTTAAGTCGAATAATGTCTTGATCGATATGGTCTCCAGTGGTATCGCCTGTACTTACTTTTACAGTAATAGGGTTATGCAGAATACCAATAATTAGTTCTTCTTGCGTTTTGTCTAGCGTAGCTGAAAATAAAAGCGTGTGCTTTCGCTTATGCATACTTCCAATTATCCTCTTAACATCGTGCACAAAACCCATATCCAGCATACGGTCAAATTCATCAAGCACTAAGGTGTTAAAATTACCGAAATTGAGAGACTTACGATTGTGCAAATCCAGTAACCTACCAGGTGTACCAATAATTACGTGCTTAGCCCTCTTAAGCGAGTTGATATCTTTGTTAATGTTGGTTCCACCTATAAAACAAGCACTATAAATCCCTAACCCTTTGGCCATGCTTTGAAACTCTTCTTCTACCTGAGTGGCCAATTCGCGAGTGGGTACCATAACCAAGGCAAAGTTCTTTTGCTTATACTCAAGTAATTGCTCAATGATAGGTACTAAAAAGGCTCCTGTTTTACCCGTACCTGTTTGTGCTATTCCAAGTAGGTCACGTTTTTCTAGTAAGGCTTCTAGGGTTCGATCCTGTATTTCAGTGGGCTTTCTAAATCCTTTACTAATAAGGCATTCCTTTAAATTAGGGCTAATAGGTAAATCCTCAATTCGCCTTTCTGACTCATAGTTTTTTACAGCAAACGGTGTTGCTTTTTTAACTAATAAAGCAGGATTTAAATTTGACTTTTTCTGCCCACGACTTTGCCTTTGAGGTCGTTTTTTAGTTCGAGAACCACTTGATGGTTTACTACCATTTGAAGTAGGTTTATTTCTCTTTTTTTTGAATGAGTTGTTTTGCATAATCTGTGGTAAGAAAACAAAAAGCCGCTAAAAAGCTGCTTTAGGAGTAGCGTAAATCCACTAGCTAACGAATTTATCCGTGACCTCATGGTTATAAATGCTGAGGTATTTCGCCTAAAGTTGCTTCTCACAGTCTTGTTTCGAAGTCAATGTATTTAGGGCTAATTTGGAGTGGTCTTTTTTCAGCTTGCATCGGCACATTTTTAATTTCAAACCACAACTGTTGTTAGCCTTTGACAAAAGTAAGTATAATTTAAACTGATGACACCAATACGACCAATTTTAAGAATTAGCCTTTAACACTAGCAGAGATGCAGATTTCTTATCTAAAAACAAATACGTTGAGGCATGTTTTTGTAAAATAGAAGCAGGCACTTCGGGGGTTATTTCACCATTAACCACCCTTTCTACAGCCCTGGCTTTGCGTTCATCGGGTACGCTGCAAATAATATGAGTCGATTTCATAATTCGATTTACCGACATACTAATTGCCCGGGTTGGCACTTCGTCTAAACATTTAAACCAGCCTTCGCCCATTTGTTGCTTCCGGCAGGGTAAATCCAGTTCTACGTCAAGGTACGAATCTTCAATATCAAAATCTGCCGGGGGGTCGTTAAATGCCAAATGCGCATTTTCGCCAACGCCCACAAAAGCAACATCAATAGGGTGTTTAATAATTAAGCTGTGTAGCCTTTGACACTCTGCCTGTACATCGCCCTCACCATTTACATAATGAAATGCCAGTGGTTTTACTATAGTAACAAATCGTTCTTTGAGGTATTTTCGAAAAGAGGCAGGGTGTGTTTCAGCAATTCCAATATATTCATCCAAATGAAAACAAGTTACAACCGACCAGTCAATATTTTCTTTTACCAATACCTCTAACATTTCAAACTGAGAAGCTCCGGTAGCAACAATAATGTTGGCTTTCCCATTTTCTGCAATAGCCCTTTTTATTAGTTCTGCTCCTTTTTTAGCAGCTTTGCTGCCCAACTCCTTTTTATTATCTGAAACAATTATTTTCATTTGTTTTCCATTTTATTTTTAACGAAGAGATGCTTGCCCCGTTTATAGCTTAAAACTGATGCAAACCGTAAAGGCAAAATTATTGTTTATAACCACCTTAAAAGTGCAAGTGCGCAAGTTAGTAAAAAAGTGATGGCATCAAAAAAAACTAATCTAAAAACTTGTAATTACAAGTAATATATTTTTTTTACCTTCGACTTATGATTAAGAAAATTAAGGAAGCAGCTAAATCTAAATTAAGCACTTTTATTAAAGTTCGAAGACACCTGCATGCCAATCCCGAATTATCTTTTAAAGAGTATAATACCTGTGCTTTCATTAAAGACTATCTTAAAAAAACCGGAATTGATGAAGTAAAGCAAATTGGTGAGACCGGGGTTTTGGGAATAATAAAAGGAAAAGGTAGTGGTAAAACAATTTTACTACGAGCCGATATAGATGCCCTGCCTATTAATACTGAGTTGCAAACCGATTATAAATCTAAAAACGAAAATGTGATGCATGCCTGTGGGCACGATGTTCATACAACCTCTTTATTGTTTGCGGCATTTATCTTAAACAGTCTAAAAAAAGAATTTACAGGAACCATTAGACTGCTTTTTCAGCCGGGAGAAGAAAAAATGCCCGGGGGTGCACCTATAATGATTAAACATGGAGTTTTGGAAAATCCAGTACCTTCCGCTGTATTGGGCCAGCATGTTTTCCCCCAGATGCCGGTAGGTAAAGTTGGATTTAAATCCGGCAAATTTATGGCCAGCATGGACGAAATTTATATTACCGTTAAAGGCAGAGGAGGTCATGGGGCAATGCCCGAAACTACCATTGACCCTGTTTTTATTGCCTGCCAAATAGTAACTTCAGCACAGCAACTGGTAAGCCGGATATCCGACCCAAAAACACCTACTGTTTTATCATTTGGCAAAATAATGGGCAATGGTTCGGTAAATGTAATTCCAAACAACGTGTATTTAGAAGGAACTTTTAGAACGGTGGATGAAGCCTGGCGAAAAGAAGCATTGGCCAAACTTAAAAAGATGGCAACTTCAATTGCAGAAGGGTTAGGCGGAAGTTGTGAGATAAAAATTAATGATGGATATCCTTTTGTATTTAATAATGAAAAACTTACCAAACGGGCTAAACTACTTGCCCAAGAATATTTAGGTAAAGAAAATGTGCTCGATCAGGAAATATGGATGGCTTCTGAAGACTTTGCCTATTACTCTCATTTGGTGCCTTCTACCTTTTATTTGCTGGGTGTACAAAATAATAATAAAGGCATCAATTCGGGACTGCACACCCCAACTTTTAACATTGATGAAAAAGCATTAGAAGCCGGGGCAGGGTTAATGGCATGGTTAGCCATAAATGAATTGAAAGAATAGGCAAGCTATTTGCCTTTAGGCAGCATCATCCAAGTTCCGGGCCGGCAATTAACACTTGCTGAGATGGGTTACCGGCAAAAGGGTTAGCTTTTAGGTACATACGCCTAAACGACCGTTGCACTGTAAAATTCAACCCTTCCAGCCAGGCTATTAGTTCTTTGTGTTCTTCCATTACATCAACTACCACAGGTTGCCCTTCCATTTTATTTAAAACAGAAAATAACAGTGCTTTAGCGTTGTTCAATGTATTGGCAACAACAGGCCCAACCTGAGTAAAATTGCAGCCAGGCCTGCTTAGTATGTAGCCGGTTATTTCACCATTCTCTTCTAAATACCACGCTTTTTCTGTTTGATTCTTGAGCAGAAAATCCAGCACCTTTTCCCGATTAACCCCAAATGCCTTTTTGTCGTATAAAATAATTTCATTGAGTTTAGCAGGTGTTAATTCTTTCGGTTCCATCGCTGCATCATTATTAGTAGGTTGTACTAAGTTTTGGGTGGTCATTCGGGCAATGCCATATTCATCAACAAACCCTAATTTATCGTACACTTTTTTGCCTGCCGGGGTAGCATCCAGCTTAATGGATTTACAGGCATCCAGTTGTTTAATAATGGTATTGAGAAGTAGCTTACTTAGTCCTTTGCCTCTGTGGCTTTTGCTAACCAGCATCATGCCTATCCAGGCAACCTTATTTTCAAAATTAATAGCTGTAACAGTCCCTGCCACCTCTCCACCGGTTTCTGCCACAAGGCAAAGCTCCGGGTTATGCGAAAGCAGTAATGCCCAGTCCGCCTCGGTTTGATTCCATCCTTCTGCTTCTTTTAGTTTCATGGCAACCGGAATATCCGCCTGCTGCATTTGCCTGGTAATTATTTTGTCCATTTTTAATTTTAGGGTTACCCGTTTAAGTCCCAAAAATATCAATAAACCAGTCATCCTGAATTTATTTCAGAATCTAAAGATAACCATTTGTCCAGACACTGATCCCGATGATAAATATCGAGACAGGATGACCATGTATTTGATGCTATTCTAATACAGCAATTTCCATGCGCTTTAAACGGATAACTCTATTCAATTTTTATAAACGATCCTTTTAGGCCAAGGTCGTACGAATTGTTCGCTGTTTTGCCAAAACAAAGTTAAACAAGTGAAAATATTAACTACTTGCAAACCTTTTTTTATGTATTGAAAGCAGTGGAAAAAAATTATTCCAGCTATCAAAAATTTATTACTAATACCAAGCACTTTATTTACCATACAATGGTATTTGTTGGTATTTCAATCCAAACACCTGTCTCTGATATATTCAATAAATTCCAAAGGGCTGTCAGTTAAAAACAAATTTTGCACCCATGCAGGTACCTTGCCACCAACATCAACCCTTCCTGTGAGCGTTACTTTTGTTTTGCCTGCTGATATTTCTTCAATGATATAAAGATCCGAATAATCGGCAATTCTAACCAGGCTTTCCTTTTCAGGAATTTTGTGGTTATTGTAAACTGTTGTTAGAATTTCAGTTTTTCCCTCTTTCCTCTTAATAGTAGTTTTCGTAACAACATCCCGGTCAGTATAAGGCCAGGGCAGGCCATATACCCAATAGGCAATAATAACATTTTCCTTGTTTGAAATAATTGTTAATTCCTTTAAGTCTTTTATTGCCTTTTGGTAATTATTAAAGTCAACAATATTATTGTAAATGCAATTGGCAGAAGCATTAAAATAGCTTACTATTTTATACTCCTTGAGTGAGCTTTCTGTTGATCTTAAATATGCCCTGGCATTATCGGTTTCCTTTTTTAATTCCCAATCCTGGCTAAAAGCCGGTTGAACAGTGAGAAAGAATAGAAAAATTACAGTTGTTTTCTTCATAATTTTTTAGGTTTTCTTCAACTTTTGTTGTTATTGCCTTTATCGCCAAATGGTTTTGTTAAAATAATAAGCAAAGGCGAAAGGAGTAAATCTGCAAAAAGTGCAGATAATATGCCAATCACCACCAACAGGCCTAAATTGCGCATAATATTAAAAGACGAAATTAAATAAACACTAAACGCCAATGCTATGACCACCGAGGTGGTAATGATGGCTTTCCCAAGCGTTTTTATGGCTTCGGTTACCGCTATTTTATAATTAGCACTTTTTTTGTAATGCTGCTTTACATGGTTAAAAAAATGAATGGTATCATCAACGGCAATTCCAAGTATCATTGGTGCCACGGTTACCGTTAAAAAATCTATCGGGATATCGAAAAAACCCATTGTGCCACCCACAATTATAAGTGGGAAAATATTGGGTATTAGCCCAATTAAACCTAGCCTAATGCTGCCAAATGCCAACATCATCATTATGCTTATCACTAACAAAGCAATGATAAGCGATTTGATTTGCCCTACGGCAATTAAATGGTTTACCTCTGCCAAACTTGGCAAGGAACCCGTAACATTAATTTTGGCATCAGGAAAAAGCTGTGCTGATAATTTTCGTAAAAATTTTGTTTCTGCAATGGATTCTTTTGAGTCCATTGTTTTTAACCCGATTCGAAGCCTTAAAATATTAAAATCCGGATTTGTCCAATCAGAAAGTTTCGAACCACCCGACATCTCATAAAGCATAAGCAATTGAGCTACCTGTTTGCTGTTCTGCGGAAGCTGATAAGCATTGGGATTATCACCGTTCATCAGCTTATTCATATCTTTTAAGATCGTTAAAATAGAACTTGTCTTTTTTGTCAGTTTTAGTTTCATTACTTCATTTTGAAACTCTTCAAATTTTTTCAAAACATCTATCTTTTTTATAGCATCTTTTTCAGGAAATCTTATGGTAACGTTGTAAGAATCAAATGTTCCGATTTTTGTTGATGCCACCTCGGTCATTCGGTTAATATAGCTTACCTTATTTCCGTAGGAATGTTCGGTATCAAAATTCACTTCAAAATTGGATAACCCGACTGCTATAATAACCGCCAGCATAGCAAAAGTTACAGCAACTTTTTTCTGGTGATTAATGAGCAACTGCGAAACAGACTTTACTATTTTATCGAAGAGCCCAACCCTATTAGTTTCTATCTTCTTTTTCGCTTTTTTATCAAAACTTAACAATATAATGGTCAGCACAAATATGTTTATCAATACTACCAGAATTAAACTTGCTGAGGTTAGCCCCAGCCAGTTTAACGGAATTAAACCAATGGATAAAAACGACAATAAGGCGGCACCGGTTGTTAATACCGCAAAACTTGTAGGCCAGCCCCACTGCCCCACAGCTTCGATTAAAGCATCTTTAACACTATCTCTTTTTGATAATGCCAGTTGATAATAGTTTATCAGGTGTATTGAAAACCCTAGTGAAACGGACAAAGAAAAAATGATGGGAACAGCAAAAAGTATGGCATTTATTTTTATGCCCAAATAGCCCATAGTACCGAAAACCATAAAAATAGAAACAACCGTTGTTAGCATTGGAATAACAACTTTCTTTAGCGAGCGATAAAACAGTGCTAAAAAAATGATAAGAACCATTAATGTTAAAATTATTAGTTTGCCCGATTCGGCATTGGTAAAAACAAGCTCTTCATAATTGTATAAAGGTGCCCCCACAGGTCGCAAATTGTATGCTTTGTATTTACTCTGGTTTAAAACATCCAGAATTTCTTTACCAACAGTATATTCCGGGGTTAGTTTTGTGTTACTATCTGCATTTTTGGTATATGGCAATAGTTCAATAATCACCCAGGTTTCAGTAAAGTCGTCTGAAACAAAATTGTTTTTCAAATAAGGTTTCGCCAAAACCCTTTGCCTTGTAAGACCAATGTCTTCTTCAGTAGGATTATCGGCAAGCAATGGCTCGGTAATAATTTCACTATCCCGGGCATAGGTGTATTCCAGGTTAATAATAGATTGCACCCTGTCAACATGCGATACCTTTTCTTCAAGCTCTGTGGTTAATTTTCGAAGCATGTATAAATTTTTGGCCGCTAAAACATCATCGGCTTGCAAATGAATGCCCACCACATCGGTATTTCCAAAATTTTGTTCAAACTGCTTGCTGTTAAAAAGCTGCTTCGAATCTTTGGTAAACCAATTTTCAAGGGAGCTGTCTAATTGTATCCTGGGCAAACCCACTGCCGAAACAATTATGATGGCTATGGTCAAAAGCAGGTACTTCCACCTGTTATTAATAATATGGCTGGCAATGTTTGCAAACCATATTTCCTTTTTATTTTTCATGTGCTTATAATTTATTTTCAACGGTCACATAGAGCCTCACCCGACAGATTGGAAGAGGTTCCATTTTTTTATTTTCTATGTATCCATGCGTAAGTTATTTTTAAATAAACATTGCTGTACCGGTTGGCAAGCCCAATCATGGTTGAGGTATTATCGTATTTAATATTGTCTTCACCAATATTCTTGTACGGAGCAACAGCCAGGTAAGCTCCCAAAATAAAATGAAGCGAATTGCCCTGGGAGTAGTCTATTGCAGGCATAAACAGCATATCTGCATATCGCTCTTTTTCGGCTTTATCATATTCTTGAGGAACCTGCATATAGGCAAGGAGCGATGGGTGTAGTTTACCATCGAAAAACGATAGTTTAATATTGGCACTTAAAGCGTGTAAATAAACGGCATTTTGCAAGCCCATAGGCTGGGTTAGTGCCCTGTAGTAATAGGTTTGCATATACTCATCATCAGCTTGCCTGGATTTATCCAGTAAACCGTTTTCATAATCGGAAAAAAACCGATAATAATAGCCGGGTATTAATTTCCCGCTATATTGAAAATTGGCATAATGTTGTTCGTTGGCACCAAAAGTAAAATCCAAGCCTGCCACATACGAAAAATCGCTTCCTCTGTTTTTGTAGGCGGCTTTGCCGTTTTGTTTGGTAATGGAATAGGCGGCTTCTGCCCACAGGCCAAATTTGCCCACTATGGTTTTTGCATCAATACCAATTCTTTGTATCCGTATGCGTTGCAATTCAATTGCCGATATATATGTAGATTCAATGCTGTTTAAATAGTTTATCAGGTTATCGGCATCGTCCGGTGGCAATGATTGATAGATTTTGGTTTGCAGTTCAGGTGTAATACCGGGGTAGTATTGTTCAGTGGTTATTCTGGGTGTATAATAAGAGTCGAAGTCATAAAGGTAACTTAAAGAGAAGTCAATTTTTGATGAAAAATAATTGATTCTTCCACCTGCAACAGCTGATTCTAAGCCAAATTCAGGATTTTGTTCGCTGATATTCTTCTCTTGTTCAATAAAAGTAATTTGTGGCTGTAAAGTGCCAAAATCTAAATCAGAAATTATATATTTTGCTGCAAATTCATCCGGAATAAGATCATTATTGTCCCAAAAAAAATCATCTGGTTGTTTGTAAGGAATATAAACGCCCTGCAATTTCCAGTTATCGCCAGGATAATAATCAACTGTTGTGGTAAACACCGGAATTTTTTCGGTTTCAAAAGCTGTTATGGTATAGTCGCGCGGGTTCAGCCTGTCTGTAGGGTTGATACGGTCGGCCATTCCCCACGAAAAATTTTGCAAGCCAAAAGTAAAGTTTAATTTATTGCCTTTGTACTTTATATAATTTTCTCTTGCCAACAACAAAATATGGTCTTTTTGCCGACCGTATGTTTGCGCAAAAGTTCTGATTTGCCATTGCGATACAAACTTTAAACGGTTATTATTCAGTTTTATACTTAGCAAGTTTATATTCTTAGGTGCTGTAACGGGGTATTCAAACTCACCAGAATTGCTAACCGGAAAATGGTAATAAAAATCGTGTTTCCCGCTAAGGGTAAAATCTATAGGATTTTGAGCCTGTACAGCCTGCCCTGCAATCAATACAATTGCAAGAAAAAGTATTTTTTTCGCTAACATTATTTATCCTTTCTTATTCTTCCAGGTTTTTAACATTGAAGATGTCGGCCGAAATCCCTGAATCTACCCTGATGGTATCCAGGTAGTAGAGCGTTGAATGTCTGGTTTTTACATTTGTGTAAGATATTTCGGCAGGAATAATGATGTTTTTTATAATCTTCGTTTTGCTTACAACCAAGGTTTTGAGCAACTGCCCCTTTTTGTCGTAGGTTTCGCTTTTATAGATAAAATAATCACCGGGGTTAACATAATTAATTATTTTTGAATAGGGTGCTTTGCTGTCTTTGGGTATAGAAGCGATGACATAATAGTTTTTTCCATTCCAACTTTCTGTGCCAATTGCCTGATATGTAAAATCATCAAGGTCGTGGTCTTCCAGGTCGTAGAAATAGATATCGGAACCTAAAAATTTTCCGGTTTTTCCAGAGCTTGAAATTTTCCTGGTTTTTCCAAATGCCGGCAAGTACATACGCTGGTCATCTTCCCCTTTTTGGGCGATTGACAAAAGTTTCATTCCTTCAATATCGGCAGGAGCCGTAACATTAAAATAAGAATTGTAGCCCAAATCGGTTTTCATTGCATACGATTTTAGTTTTCGTTGTATTTTGTTGCCATTTTTATCAGTCAACGTTAAGGTTATTTCCGAATAAGAATCTTTGGGTTCCGGCAGCCGATTATTTTTTTTCATTATTTCATCGGCTGAAAACTGTTGCGCATACAACCCCAAATTGCTAAATATCATAACCGCAATTGCCAAGAGTTTTTTAAATAAACCTTCCATGAGTTTCTTTTTACATAATTAAAATCCTAATGCGAAAGTAGATATGGAAAGCCCCACACACCAACCCCAAAAGAGAGCATTAATGCCCCGATAATTCGAAGTTTTATGAGAAAAAATTGCTAAACTATGCCAAGGTTTATGTCTTTACAAACCTTTATTCAATGCTGATGTGGACAGTAAAGACAATACCCATTGCTTACAGGATAGACTTTATGGACAAACGGTTAGTGAAAACAAATTAGCCTTTGCTAAAAAACAATGAGGTGTTTTACTTTTTAAATACACTTGGTAAAATGCCAAATTCCTTTTTAAAGGCTCGGGCAAAATGGCTTAAATTGGAATAGCCTATCCGGTAGCCCGCTTCTGATACGGATAGTTCGTCTTTTTCAATTAGTTTTTTTGCATTAACCATTCGTTGTTTTTGCACATAGCCGAAAATTGTATTATTAAAAAGCTCTTTAAAGGCATAGCGCAATTTGTATTCATTTAAACCCACTTTATGCGATAAAACAGCTATAGAAGGCGGATGCTCTAAGCTGTTATCTAAAATATTTTTTGCTTCAAGTATTTGGTTGCGCTCGCGTTGCGAGAGTAATGATTTTTTGTTATTATGTTTTCTTAATTGTTCAAAAAACAATGCAATCAACTCAAGGGCTTTACTCTCCAGGTAAAGCCTTTTCAGGCCACCTGTAAATTGAATATTTTCAAGCGAGTTCATTGCCAAAATCATTTCTGGCGATAGTGTTTTTATTTGGTAAAAATGTGCACTGTTTTTATTATTTGAGTGTTCTGACAAAGGCTTTATATAGGATTTCAGGTATTTTTCGATAAACTCTGATAGGATAACAATACTTACACAATCAGTTGGTTTGTTTGGCAAAAAGCTGTCTATTTCCATAAAATGCGAACAAATTATATAGCCGCCTTGTGTTATGGTGTGCGATTCGTTTTCAAAAACCACCGTAAAGCTTCCTCCAAGATTTTTTATAAATGTAATAATGTATGCAGGTATGTTTTCATTGGCACGATATGTAATTTCAACATTTGTATTAAACTCTAACTCTTTTGCAATAACCAATCCTATGCCGTTTATCACTTCGCGATACCAAATACTTCCACTTCCATATTTTTCAGACAACTGAATAAGTTTATCTTCCCCATCTTCATCAACAGAAAAATCTATCATTTTTCCAAATTCTCTAAAAATGTCAGTTAGTTTATCGGTAACAGGGTTTATGGTTATTTTCATATTTTTTGCTATTTCTTTCTATTCTGATTAATTATGATAAAGTACCATGTTTTTCTTAATTATCATAAACCTGTGTTCGATCTAAGGAATACGCTCAGCTTTAAGTGAAAATTTCATACACAACTCAAATTTATGCAGGATTAACGAGTTAATTCAAAGAAATTTGGGGAAGTTTAGAGATGTTTCGTTACTATTCAGCCATTAAAGTGCCCTTTTTAGCCACTAAGGCACGAAATCTCCAGGTTTCACAAAAATTTATGTGCTTTAAGTTACTATTTTGTGGTTCTTTGAGCCTTTCTGTCTTTGTGGCTATGTTTTTTGGGCTGAATAGTTACGATGTTTCGTTAAAGCTCGTAAGAGAAATTTGTAACAGATAATCTTTTAGAAATAGCTATTGGATGAAATAATCCGCTATTTTTTCACTTTTTATTTCCAAAATCTCACCTGTTACCTTATTTTCTGATAGCACTTCTTTCTTCGGTATTTGCAGGGTTTTTAATGGGCCTGGATGGTAGTACCATAATTGCTAAAATAAACGAAGGTTTTGGCAAAACACTTTCAAATATTGGTATTATTATAGCATTTGGTTCCATTATTGGTGCTTTTCTCGAAAAATCAGGAGGAACAGCCGCTATAGCAAACTACCTGTTAAGGCTCATAGGAGAAAAGAAATCGCCATTGGCAATGAACTTAACGGGTCTTTTGGTTTCTATTCCGGTTTTTTGCGACTCTGCATTTATTATTCTTGCCTCGTTAAATAAGGCATTAAGCAAAAAAACGGGTATTTCCATTGTTGTTTTTGCAGTGGCTCTTTCTACAGGCTTATATGTTTCGCATGTTTTTATACCACCCACACCGGAGCCACTGGCAGCCGCTGCCGCATTAAAGGCCGACCTTGGTTTGGTTATTCTTATGGGCATAGCACTGGCCATACCCACCGCTTTTGCAGGCTACCTCTGGGCTAAAATTTCAGGAAGCAAACTGGAAATAAAAGAAGTTGAAAGCAAAAAGAGTGATGCAATTGTTGAAAGCAAAAAAGGAATGTTAGCTGTTTTTTTTCCTATTCTAATCCCTATATTACTCATAGCACTTAGGTCTGTTGCGGATTATCCTTCATTCCCATTTGGGCAGGGTCTATTGTATAAAGCCTGCTCTTTTTTTGGCAACCCTTTGGTAGCCTTGTTTATAGGAATACTGTTTGCCATGCAGTTAGTTGATAAGGGAATAACCATCAAGAGTCGATTAGGCTGGGTAACGAATGCGTTAAAAGAAGCAGGAGTAATTATTTTAATTACAGGTGCCGGAGGCGCATTGAACCAACTCCATCGAATCGATTTTTCGGAGTTAGACCACAGGCTGGCCAAGTGCGAAATTATTGCAGCTTGTGATGTGTCCAATCCATTAACAGGTATCAATGGAGCTTCTCTTGTTTTTGGTGGCCAAAAAGGAGGGAATTCCAAAGAATTAAAGCAACTGGACAAAAGCCTGTTGCATTATACTTTAATTATACAATCAGATGTTGGGGTTGAGGTTAATGCCATAGCCGGAGCAGGGGCAGCAGGTGGCATGGGAGCGGCAATGGCAGCTTTTTTTAATGCAAAACTAATGCGAGGGATTGACCTTATTATTAACTTATTGCAGTTAGAAAAGCATATTCAGCAGGCTGATTTGGTAATTACAGGAGAAGGAAAAATTGATACTCAAACGCTTTATGGCAAAGTAGTAATGGGAGTTGCAGGTATAGCTAAAAAAAACCAGGTGCCGGTAATAGCCATTGCAGGAAAAGTTGAAGATGAGATGGAAGAAATTTATACACTTGGTGTTAGTTCTGTTTTTTCTATTGTAAACAAACCTATGGATTTAAGTGAAGCATTAGGCAATGCAGGCCGTTTGATTGTATCTTGCACAGAAAATATAATGAGGATAGTTAAAATTAAATAATAGGGTTACCCATTTAAAGCGCAGAGAAGTTGCTGTATCAGAATAACATCAAATATATGGTTATCCTGAATTTATTTCAGGATCTAAAGACATCATTTGCCCAGATCCTGAAATAAATTCAGGATGACTGGTTTATATATATATTTGCAACTTAAATGGGTAACCCTATTAAATAAAATGAAGAAGGTGTTTACGGATTGAGTACCTGCTGATCGAATTTTTAACCTGAGTTCGAGCCCGGGTTTCAAGCAATAATATAAATTTTATCGCCATCCCAATAGGGGTTTATCCCTTGGGTTTGGTATTAATAAAAACCTTAATTTTTTAGAATGGAATTTTCAACAATAGATATACTTGTTTTTGTTTCGTATGCCTTATTAATTATAGGTGTGGGTCTTTATGTGTCCAGAGATAAAAAAGGGCATCAGAAAAATGCCGAAGATTATTTTTTGGCAGGCAAATCATTGCCCTGGTGGGCAATAGGAGCCTCGTTAATTGCAGCTAACATTTCGGCCGAGCAATTTATTGGCATGTCAGGTTCGGGCTTTGCCATTGGCCTGGCCATTGCTTCGTACGAATGGATGGCAGCTATTACATTAATAATTGTAGGTAAGTATTTTCTGCCCGTATTTATCGAAAAAGGGCTTTATACCATCCCCGAATTTATCGAAAAAAGGTTTAGCAAAAACCTGAAAACTATTTTAGCTGTATTTTGGATTGCACTTTTTGTTTTTGTAAACCTAACCACCGTACTGTATTTAGGGGGTAAGGCACTGGATACCATTATTGGCAACGGAGATGGCAGTTTAATGCTAATAAGCATTATTGGGTTGGCACTATTTGCAGCCGTTTATTCACTTTGGGGAGGGCTTTCGGCTGTAGCCTGGACAGACGTTGTGCAGGTGGTATTGCTTATTGCAGGTGGGTTAATCACTGCTTTTATTGCCTTAGACCATGTAGCTCCTAACGGGGGCATTATTAACGGGCTGGTGCATATATACCAGGTGGTACCCGAAAAATTTTCGATGATACTGGAAAAGGGTGAAATTATTACACCCAATGGCAAAGATGCCTGGTGGGATTTGCCCAGTCTGGCTGTTATTATTGGCGGCATGTGGGTAGCCAATTTATATTACTGGGGCTTTAACCAATATATTATTCAAAGAACACTGGCTGCTAAAAGTTTGGCAGAAGCCCAAAAAGGAATAGCCTTTGCTGCTTTTCTAAAATTATTAATTCCATTAATTGTGGTAGTGCCTGGCATTATTGCCTATGTAATGAATATTGATGCCTCCGGTGCGGTGATTGGTGCAGATTTTATAAATGCGGATGGTTCTATTGCCAATGATAACGCAGCGCCCTGGCTGATAAAGAATTTTGTGCCGGTTGGCTTTAAAGGTCTGGTGTTGGCAGCTTTAGCAGCAGCAATAGTTTCCTCTCTGGCCTCTATGCTAAACTCAACAGCCACTATTTTTACCATGGATATTTACCTGCCTTATATCAACAAAAAAGCAAGCGATAAACAAACCGTAAACGTAGGCAGGATAACGGCTGCTGCTTCGTTGGTAATAGCCATATTAATAGCTCCTATGCTGGGTAGTTTAGGGCAGGCATTTCAATTTATTCAGGAATATACAGGGGTGGTTAGCCCAGGTATTTTAGCCGTGTTTCTTGCCGGACTATTCTATAAAAAAGCAACTAATAATGGGGCTATCTGGGGTGTAATTCTTTCTATTCCTATTGCTATGTATTTTAAGGTAGCTCCTAACGGCTGGTCTGATGCCATGGTTTTTGTAAACATTCCGTTTATGCACCAAATGCTAATTACCTGCCTTGGTACGTTAGCCATAATAGCGGGCATAAGCAGGCTCGAAGGCAAGGGCAACGATGATGAAAAAGGAATAACACTTACCAAAAAACTATTCCATACCAGTGCTTCATTTAATATTTCGGCTATGTTAATACTGCTGATTCTAACATTTTTATATGCGTTTTTCTGGTAGGTTGCCCTGCTATACAATTTTTAAAACTTAAAAAGGTAGAAACTGACAAAGCAAAGAATCGGGGCATGTAAGAGTATGAGTTAAAACTTTTCTTTGCGTCTCAGCGTCTTTGCAGTAAAATAATTATAAAACATGAAGAAAAATTTAACGGTACGATCTCCGGGAAGGATAAATTTAATTGGAGAACATACTGATTATAATATGGGTTTTGTATTGCCCGCAGCCATTGATAAAGCCATTGAATTTACCATTGAGCCAACTACAGGTTCAATGATTGAATTAACAGCAACCGACCTGCAGGAATCTGTAAAGATTAGCCCCAAAAACAGTGTTAAGTCAGATATAGAATGGGTTAATTACTGTACGGGTGTAATAGACCAGCTAAACAAAAAAGACATAAATATAGCTCCGTTTAAATGCTCTTTTGGTGGAAATATACCTTTAGGAGCCGGACTTTCTTCTTCTGCCGCCCTTTCCTGTGGCTTGCTTATGGCCATAAGCGAGTTTTTTGAATTGGGGTTAAGCAAGGTAGAAATTGCATTGATGGCTCAAAAGTCAGAAAATGATTTTGTGGGGGTAAGTTGTGGCATTATGGATCAATATGCTTGCGTTTTTGGCGAAAAGGATGCCCTTATTAAAATTGATTGCCGCTCGCTTGAACATGACATTGTAAAAGGAGATTTTGAAGGGTATAGTTTGCTGCTTTGCGATACCAAAGTAAAACACTCGCTTGCTTCTACCGAATATAATACCCGAAAAATAGAATGCGAAACGGGGGTAAAGGCTATGCAGGCTAATAATAGCCGGGTTAAGAGCTTACGCGATGTAAGCCTTACAGATTTAGAAGAGGTTAAATCAAAAATTTCAACTGATGTTTTTAACCGTTGCGAGTTTGTTATAAAAGAAAACAATCGTGTATTAGAAGCCATTAAAGCCATAAAACTTAAAAACATGGAATTGCTGGGAGCCTTAATGTTTCAATCGCATGATGGCCTGAAAAATAAGTATAAGGTAAGCTGTACCGAGTTGGATATATTGGCTGATTTTGCCAAAAGCTACCCCGGTGTTCTAGGAGCCCGAATGATGGGTGGCGGCTTTGGAGGCTGTACCATTAATTTGATAAAATCGGATGTTTTAGCCAGTTTTAAAAGGGCTGTTGCCAGCCATTATAAATTAAAAAGTGGCAAAGAGGCAGCATTTTACGATATAAAAATTTCAGATGGAGCAAGAAAACTTTAACCTGAATGTTGGTGTTGCACAAAACCCCTCTTATTGTTATTACTGCCTCTGCAGGAGCCTGTGCCCTAAGTGGCTTTGAGGATTTTTGAGCAATACCAGTTGGTTCTTTATAAGTTATTCAGGTTAAGAACCTCTATAAATTAGAAATGGAAAAATTTAATATTAATACCAATACACACCGTAGGTTAAATATACTTACAGGCGAATGGGTGTTGGTTTCTCCACACCGTTTTAAAAGGCCATGGCAAGGCAAAACAGAACAAGCACCAAAAACTGCTGTCACTAGCTATGATAAAAAATGCTATCTCTGCCCGGGCAATGTACGTGTAAACGGGGTGAAAAGCGAAGACTATAAGGATGTATATATTTTTACTAACGACTTTGGTGCTTTAAGCCTGGAAACCCCTGTAGGAGAACTAGAAGAAAATAATTTGCTAATGGCCGAATCGGAAAAAGGAATTTGCAAAGTAATTTGTTTTTCGCCCAACCACGGAGCCCAACTTGGGCACATGCACGTTGCCGATATATTAAAAGTGGTTAAAGCCTGGAAAAAAGAGTATAGAGAACTGGGGGCAATGCCTGAGATAAATCATGTTCAAATCTTTGAAAATAAAGGCGAAATGATGGGTTGTAGCAACCCACATCCGCATGGGCAAATTTGGGCACAGCACTCCATTCCTAACGAAGTACTTAAAGAGCAGCAACAGCAGCTAGCGTATTTTAAGTTAAAAGGAGCTACCCTTTTGGCCGATTACCTAAAACTGGAATTGAAAAAGCAGGAACGTATTGTGTTTGAAAATAGCACGTTTGCGGTACTTGTTCCTTTTTGGGCTATCTGGCCTTATGAAACCATTATAATTTCTAAACGAGCTATTTCAAATTTAACTGAATTAACACCCAATGAAGAGCAGGGTTTTGCCGAGTGCATAAAAGTGCTTGCCGCTAAATATGATAAGGTTTTTGATACGCCATTTCCGTATTCATCTGGTATTCACCAGTGCCCAACCGATGGCCGGAAACATCCCGAATGGCATTTACATATGCACTTTTATCCCCCACTTTTGAGGTCGGCAATGGTTAAAAAATTTATGGTGGGATACGAAATGATGGCCGGGCCACAACGGGATATTACCCCAGAAAGTGCTGCTAAAATATTGAGGGAGGTGTAAGTTTTAGAAGGCATTAACCTCTAATTATTTGCCGTTATTCCCACTTTTCTTTTAAAAGCAGTCCGATTATTAAAACTATAAAATTGCTCCCAATTACCCAAGAGCCTAATGTTACGGCTGTTTCTTGCGAAAAAGCTGGAAACACTACCCAATAATATTTAATACATAAGGTGTCTAAGGCCATTCCGGGTTAATGCTATATAACTACTGAGAGTTTAATGTAAAAACTATTTAAGGTCTGCTGAAAAACTCAGAATAAAGCAAAAACTGGAGAGTTGTAATATTCTTCGGCTTTTGCATATATTATTCCTTTAAGTTTCAGACTATCATAAATACTGCTAACATTCTGTGCTCAATAGGGTTTCAGTGGTTAAATACTAAGTTTATTTCTTATAGCTAGCCCCGTCAAATTTTTAATTTTCCGTGCCTTTCCGGCCAGACTAAGTGTTATTCTGATTTGCCATGTCTGCTGCGCGGCTAGCAAATCAAAAAGTTTGCCTCCGTGGGTTATTTTGTACTTTTAAGTTCTCTACCGAAGTTTATTGTAGAGCGATAGCAACTATTGGGGAGATTTTTGGGGAACAGAAATTGATAGGAAAAGGCATCAATTTCTTCCTTTTCAAATTGATTTCAATAGCTAATGTCAAAGCAATGAAAAGAGCAAATATGAGTGTTAAAAGGAGAATCCGTAGCATGCTGAAAATCAGAAACAAAATTTGACGTTAGTCAATATTAAAGAGCACCTAAATGAAAAAAGAAATCACTGACCGAAAAGGAGCAAGAAAAGCCCAAGACATTCCGAAAGAGGTCTTGGAATTGCTGAATGTAGGAAAAATCGAAACGGTAAATTTAACGGAATGGTTAGCGATTGACCACTTAAAGCTCATCGAAACAAACTTTGGAGAAATTGGAATTTCAGAAGAGAATACAAAGTTAATTTCCGAAAAAGTAAAAGCTCAAAAAAAGCCTTCTACGATGAACACAATCAAGTTAGTAGGCTCAATACTTTATGAACTATATTCTGATAACAAAGTGTTTAACTCAATCTTTGACAAATTGAGCTCTCACTTGTCCGACTCTATTCGTTGTTTCGCACCATATCTTAAGTCTTTAAATGAGAATTTAAACATAACCGAAAAACTAAATCAATCTGAAAAACTTATTGCCGACAATCATTTTGGAGTGCGAGAAGTTGTGTGGATGGCTTTACGACCTGAAATTGATGGAAATTTAGAAAAATCTATCGAAATTTTAAGTGATTGGACAAAAAACGAAAATGAAAACATAAGACGATTTACAACTGAATCTACAAGACCAAGAGGTGTTTGGTGTAAACATATTGAACGGCTAAAAGAAAACCCTGAAATTGCATTACCTATTTTGGAAAATTTGAATTCTGATGAATCAAAGTATGTTCAAGACAGTGTTGGAAATTGGTTAAACGATGCAAGTAAATCTAAGCCAAATTTTGTGATTGAATTATGCGAAAAATGGCAGAAAGAATCACCGACTAAAGAAACTGCAAAAATAATTAATAGAGCAAGAAGAACGATTGATAAAAAATAACTGGCTACAACAATTCCTTATCCCGAACTCAGGTTATTATCAAAAGGGATTTCATTACAGGAAAGAAAAGCTAATACCTGCCTGTTATACTTATTTAATGCAATGAGTAAAATATGTGATTTGCTACGCTTGGGTTTTCCTCGACAGGCGTGAGGTTTAGCCGAAGGTTGCAAACAGACTAACAAACCTTGTTTTTAAATTCTGAAGGAGAACAATTATACTCTTCTTTAAAGCTTCGGTAAAAGTAAGACCTGTTGTTAAACCCTGTTTCATAAGCTACTTCCGATATGGTTTTATCACTGTTTTTTAGAAGGTCTGCAGCTCTGGTTAGCCGGTATTTTTTAATAAACCCATGGGGCGTACAGTCGGTTATTGCTTTTACTTTACGGTATAATTGGGTTTTACTCATCGCAAATTCTTTCATTAGCATATTAGAGTCTAAATGAGTGCTCGCCATATTATCCAAAATAAAAACGATCATTTTGTTAAGCCAGGCTTTATCTTTTTGAGCCAGGCCATTTACATTATCAGCTAGCTTCCAAGGTGCGTTTTTTAACGATTCTCTAATGTTCTCCTGCGATTCTATCAGTTTTTCTACCCTTGCAATAAGGTGCTTGGGATGAAATGGTTTTGGGATATATGAGTCTGCTCCAATATCTATTCCTTTAATACGATTTTCAATTTCGCCTAAGGCCGTTAACAGAATTACCGGAATGTGGCAGGTGTTAATATCTTCTTTAATTATTTTACACAGCTCATACCCGTTTATTTTAGGCATTAGCACATCGCTTATTATTAAATCTATGGAGTTTTCTCTAATAATATCCATGGCTTCTGCACCATTTCCAGCTTCAATTATATCGTAATGTTGTGCAAACATCTCTTTTACAATATTGCGGAACTGAATATTATCATCTACAATTAATAAGCAATAACGGTTTGCAGTAATATGTGCTAAATCATTGCTGGCTGTGTTAACAGAATTAAAGTTTACAAATTCTGCATCAATATTTTCTTCAATAGCCAAGGGGTCTGGCTCAAGTATCCTATCCACCAAAAATCCGGCATAAGAGGCTTTATCTACCGGAAAACGGATAAGGAAAATACTGCCTTCGCCCTGTTTGCTACTTACCTTAATACTGCCTTTATGCGATTCTACAAGGCTTTTTGTAAGTGCCAGGCCTATTCCACTACTTTTAGAGGCATCTATTCCTGATTTGCTTACTGAAGAAAGGTTGTAAAACCGTTGAAAAATATTATCCAAAAAGTTTTCGGGTATGCCAATACCTGTATCTTCTACTTTAATTAATGCCTCATTTCGAGCTACCGTAACGGTTACGGTAACTACCCCGTTGGGTCGGTTGTACTTTATGGCATTTGATATTAGGTTAAGCACAATGGTTTTTACTTTGTCGTGGTCAAACCATACTTCTTCGCTTTCCAAGTCGTTTTCGAACACAATACTTACACTATGTGCTTCGGCATAATTAGAAAAACCGGTTGTAATTTGTTCTACAAATAAAGAAATATTTCCTTTACTTACGGCTAGGTTTACCTGATCAGAAACAGCTTTTCTAAACTCAATTAATTCACCAATTAGTTTTAATAACCTGTTTGTATTATAAAATATGCTTTCAAACGATGATTTTAATTCCGGATATTTTTCCTTTTTTTCAAAAAGCTTATTGGCGGGGATTAGTATAAGCGATAACGGGGTTCTGAATTCGTGTGAAACATTGGTAAAAAAGCGAAGTTTATAATTATTGATTTCCTCTATATTTCGTTTTTCCAACTGTGCAAAATATAGTTCCTGTTGCATCCTGTTTCTTCTTTTTATAAACAGGTAAACCAATACAACTAACAGTAAACCAATAATTGCATAAATAATATAGGCTCCGAATGTTTTCCAAACCGGAGGCTTTATAATAATAGAAATAGACCTGTACGCTGTGTTCCAGATGCCATCCTGATTGGTGCATTTTAATTTAAGGGTATATTCTCCGGGAGGAACATTGGTAAAATAGGCTGTACGTTGAGCTCCTGCCTGAATCCATTCCTTATCAAAGCCTTCTAAATAGTATGCATATTCAGATTTTTCGTTGTTTACATAGTTAAGTGCAGCAAAGTTTAAACTAAAAAAATTCTGGTTGCTCTCAAAAACCAGCGAATCGGTATCGTCAATATGCTTTTTAAGCAACCCGTTTTTATTTCCGGGGGTTATAAGCTTGTTGAAAAGTTTAAACTCCTGCAACGCCAACCTGGGGTGGTTATCAGAATTTTTAACTTTTTCGGGTCTAATAATTGTGAGGCCGTTGATTCCCCCAAAGAATATTTTTTTTGAGTTTTTCCCAAAAAAGGAAGCTCCGTCAGTGTATTCATTTCCGGCAAGCCCATCGTTTTTATTAAAGTTTTTAAATTGGTCAAGCTCCCTGTTCCAATAAGATAAGCCTCTATTTGTACTTACCCATATATTTCCAACATTGTCTTCCTGAATAGCGTGTATTGTATTATTAGGCAACCCGTTACCCTCGTTGTACAAATTAAAAGTATAGTTCTTATTTTGTAAGGCAACCCTGTAAAGTCCGTTGCTTGTGCCAACCCACAATTCTTTATTCGATGCAGCTTTATAGAGCGATATAACGTCTCTGTCAATTTTATTGGGTAAATTAGAAAACTCGTTTGTAACCGTATTAAGTAGCTGCACACCCCCACCACGGCTTCCAACCCATAAAAAATTAGGACGATCCTCCACAATGGAATACACAATATTGCTTTTTAAATGATTTGTTGTTGATGTGCTTCGAAATTGTTTGAAACTATCAAGAACGTATTTTCCGTTTCCTTTTTTTGACACACTTAATTTTATAACACCATACCCGCTGGTGCCCAGCCAAATATTTTCGTAAGAATCAATGCAAATAGCATAAACCGATTTAAATGTGAGGTTTACATCATTTATAAAATCATTGGGAAAGTGCAGGATATTGCCTGTTTCTTTTTCTAAAAAATCTATACCCTCACCATCAAGGCCAATCCAGTAGTTATTGTGTTTGTCTTTTTCAATAGATAGCACAGCATTGTTCGAAAGCCCTTCGCTGGTTGTAATTAGCCTGGTTTTCAACAGGTCTTTATCTATTATATTTAACCCGCTTCCCCTGGTACCAACAATAATTTCTCCCGTTGGCTCTTCATAAATAGCCCTAACTATACTATGGCTTAATTCACCTTTGGCAATATCACCTTTTTTGATGGAGGAAAAAGGCGTTCCTTGTGTGGTATATTCTAAAATACCATTGCCATCGGTGCCAATCCATAATAAATGAGGGCTTGCTTCATAAATTTTTAAAATTTTTACTTTTTCATTTGCCAACTCCGGAAACAGGTAATCAAGGTTTTTAATAGAGGTTTTATTATTTAAAAACAGTTTTAAAATTTTCCCGTTATCAGTTCCTAACCACAGAAAGCCTTCTTTTTTGCTTTTAGAAATCTCGGTAATTATAAAATCAGAATTGCCTGCTTCTATTGTTTTAGATAATCCATTATCCAGGTTAATATATAGCAACCCTCCACTTTCAATTGACATAAGCAGCATAGGCTTACCTTTAAAGTCGATAAACCAATGTTGGCCGGGTATTACATCAAAAATTGCTGCTAACGAATCTATTCTAACGGGAGTCCACTCATCTTCTTTTATAAGGGTAACAAGGTTGCCTGTTTCGGTTAATAAAGCAAGCCGCTGTTTCGAAAAAGCCTTAATGCCAATTATTCTTTTTAAAAATGAATCAATGTTTTTAGTACTTTTAATTTGCTCAAACACATTGTTTTGTTCTGAGTAATAAGCAACTCCAACGTCATAAATGCTACACCAAAGTATTGAGTCTCTGCTTATGCTGCTTCTAATGATACGCTCTTTACCCGGTGAATAATCATCAGAATTTAAAAACACCTGAAACTGTTCGGTATCACGCTTGTATTGGTTGATGTTTTTATCGGTAACTACCCACATGTTATTATTTTTATCCTCGAATATTTCACGGATAATATTATTGCCAATACTTGTTTTTACAGAGCCATCGGGCTTAAAAACAGATACATGCTTGCCATCGTACCGGTTTAGGCCATCCCAGGTTCCAAACCACATATATTGTTTGCTATCTAAAAAAATAGATGTAACAGCACTATTTGACAGCCCCTGATTGTTGTCAATTTTCTTTAATTTCCAATATTGTGCATGTGTATCTGCTGAAGTTATAAGGAGAAAAAGAAGTAAAAACCCTATAAAGATGGATTTAGGTGTAAGGCAATATGTCCTTAATGCATGTAGTAAAGATATTAGCATACTAATATTTACATCTTTTAGCCTCATATTAACCCCACTTAATAATTACTGTATCGCCTGAATTTACAATAATTTTATTTCCTATTTGCTCCGGTTCTCCAAAAATAACCACCGGGTTATTATTGGTATGCACACATAATGGCACCTCAACTGCACAATTATTGGTATTAATAATCATAGAAACATACTCCTTTTCAAATTCAAGAACTTTCATTATTACCTTAGGTAAATGTTTTTCGAATAGGAACGGAAGGCAGTCAAAGCTTTTGCTAAGCTCGTTTTGTAAAAAGTCGGCCAATGCCTCATTACTATTTTGCCAGCTACCTAAGCCAATTAAAGAGGGTATCCAGGTTACTGTGCCATTGCCATACGTATTTCTTACACCCGTTACTTTTTCTTTGCATTTACTAATAATTTTTCCTGTATAATTTTTCAACCCTCCTTTTAACATGTGAACAGGCAGCTTAAAGCCATCTATTTCAATTTCACCGTATTCGCCAACAAACTCAAACCCCGCTAAATCGGCTCCTGTTAATTCCTTAAATGGAGATTTTTGTTGATATACGTTTTGCATATTTTCATCAAAAAAACCGGTCATTCCGGTCATAATTAATTTGTTGCCGTTTTCAACAAATGTGCAAATTTCATCTGTCATACCCGAAAATACAGATACTACATTTGCTAAAATTACAGTATGCCCTAAAGAAACCTCTGCCCATTTAAATTCATTAATATCCTTAATCTCGCAAGGAACTCCCAGTTCTAATAAAGTTTCGTAATAGGCCAGTAATGATAAAATATGTGCGCCTTGTTTCCTGCCTTTATACCCGTCATCAAATTCGTTTGACATTACTTTTTCAAGTGTTAACATAGATTCGATGGAATAAAGTAAGGTTACGGCCGGTTCTAATGGCCGTGCTTTCTTAAAAAAATGCTTGTTTTCATTTATTACATCTGCAATTTTTTTCGACATTAATAGCCGTTCAGTAGGCTCATCCTGGTAGGTTATCATACCCCACTCACCGGTTTCGTGCCCTTTGCCTCGTGGGTTAAGTGTCCAAAAAATCACCCTTTCTGCTCCGCATATTACACTCGTCCAAACCCATTGGGCAATGTCTTTAGCATATACACTCATAGGTTCAAACCCACTAAAAATATTATTTCCTCCTTGCAGTTCTGTTACCCAAAATGGCTTTGGCAGGCTTGCCTGCCTTATTATGTCGCAATGTGCCGCTATTGCCATAGTATATTGTTTCCTATCAAAAGCCCTTAAATGCCAGGAGGCATGAATAGAAACTCCCAGTGTTGACAAAAACGGCATCCAATTATTAAAATCGTATTGCGACAGGTTATTGAATAATTGGTGGTTATTTATATGGGTAAGGTTTTGGGTATCATATAGTTTAATTTGTTCTCCAATCCATTTTAAATACCAGGTTGTATAATCTCTAAAAAATAATTCCCAGCTAATATACTCTTGGGCAGGTGCACTGTTTTTTTTCTTATCAGATAGCCACGCCTTATACTTTTCTTCTGCCAAACCTGCTTTGGTTCGTTCTTCCACTCCCGGTTCATTTTGCAAAACCCAACAATCCATTGCAGGGTGGTTCTTAAAATGCCTGACTACATTTTTAATATAGTCAGCAATTTCATTCAGGTGTTTCTCATCTCGTGGAAATTTAAAACCGCCCACAGAGTTGTCTGACGGGAAAAGTGTAACCAGTAACTTAATATTGTATTTGGCTGCCATATCAAAAGCAAAATCATATAATTCATAATTCCATTGACCTTCCTCTCTAATATGATCTTCAAATAACCTGATTCTGGAAGTTGACATACCATGTTCTGCCAATAAGCCAAACCATTTTTCTACCCTTTCTTTATCCTGTCCGGGTTCGATAAATACTTGTGCTCCCAGTCTAAAAAAATCTTCCATTATACATTAAAATATTATTTTACTAAGTAACCGTATTCCTTTAAATGAATACGATACCAATAGTGCCAATGTGTACACCTTATTACCATAGCTGTATTGGCAACACATTTGGTACTATAGAGTACTTAAATAGCAGGCAAGTTTTGGATATTACAAGAGTAGTTTAAGCGATTTTACGTAAAAGGCTTTTCTTGGCTCCAATTTTAGGGCAGGTTGGGGAGAATCTGTGTTTTGAGCAGGTTTTGTAAATTTTTGCGTGACAGTTGTTAGTAATTAGTTTACCAATGCAGATTTCAAGGAAAAACAATAGTAAATATAATGGCGATGAGACTAAGAGATTTTTGCAAAGCCCCGATGTTTTGCTTCTTAAGGAATACATGAATTGCCTGCTAAACAAAATAAAAGAACTAGAAAACACAAATGAAAATATGAACAGGCTTTTGAAATCGCTTAAAGGTTCAGCTATAGAGCGAGCTAAAACCATTCATACCCTACATAATAAACTGGATGGATATGCCTTTTCAAATTCACATAAAGTAAGAGCCCCGCTTGCACGATTATTAGGATTAGCCAAGTTATTACATATAGATGCTATCAGTAATGACGAAAAGGACGATGTTAACAAAAGGATATTAAGGGCTGCCGAAGAGCTGGAAAATGTGATAAGCGATATCACGAAACTACTGGAAAAGGATGTGAGTCCTTGTCAGGACAGCATATTGTAGCCAAAACACACATTGATACCAATAGTACCAATGTGTACACCTTATTACCATAGTTATATTAGTAACCAATTTGGTACTATAGAGCACTTGATTTACACAAAAACTTTGGATGTTTACTATTGAGCTAATAAAACACAAAGCCAAATTGCACCTTAATGGATATTGCCAAAAGATTTAAAGAAAACCCAATAATGTCTCCAAAAGACATTAAGCCAAGCAATGAGGGCTTGGTGATAGAGTGTCTTCTAAATCCAGGTGTTTTTATATATAAAGGCAAAATTTGGTTATTGCTTAGGGTTGCAGAACGCCCTGTACAAAAGGAAGGCAAAGTTAGTTTCCCTGTTTTGGAGGATGGCAAGGGTATAAAAATTATATCGTTTGATAAAAACGATCCTGATTTTGACTTTTCCGATCCCAGGGTTATTAAATATAAAGAAGATTATTTTTTAACAACTATGTCGCATTTAAGGCTGGTAAGCAGCCTTAATGGTGTTGACTTTAAAGAAGAAAATGAATTTCCGCCTATATATGGAGAAGGCAAATCCGAAGCGTATGGTATTGAGGATTGCAGGGTTGCAGCCTTCGAAGATGGGTTCCATTTAACCTATACCAAGGTATCAGGCACAGGGGTGGGAGTAGGGTACATTCAAACCAATAACTGGAAAGAGTATAACAGAAAAGGGATGATATTTTCGCCCCATAATAAAGATTGTGCCCTGTTTGAAGAAAAAATTAATGGTAAATATTATGCCCTGCACCGACCCAGTAGCCCTGATTTAGGAGGGAATTATATTTGGCTGGCCGAATCGGAAGATTTAGTGCATTGGGGAAACCATATATGTATTGCCGTAACTAGGCCAGGCAAATGGGACAGTGCCAGAATCGGAGCCGGGGCATCACCTATTAAAACACCCAAAGGCTGGCTCGAAATATACCACGGAGCCAATAGTGAAAATCGTTACTGTTTGGGCGCATTATTATTCGACCTGCAAGACCCTTCAAAGGTTATTGCCAGATCAGAAGAACCTATTATGGAGCCCATTATGGACTATGAAAAAACAGGCTTTTTTGGCAATGTTGTTTTTACAAACGGGCATATAGTAAATGGAGATACCATTACCATTTATTATGGTGCATCAGATGAAGTTATTTGTGGGGCAACTTTCTCAATTAAACAAATACTGGAAACACTAACCAATAAGCAGGAAAGCTAAACAAATAATATGAAAGCAATTTTAAACATTTTAAAAAAGCCATTGATCGAGTACAACTTCTTTTTAAGTATGCCTCGCAACATGCGGGTATTGCTAGTTACCAATATGGTGTATGCTTTTGTACTACCCGTTGTAGATATTTTTGTAAGTGCATACATTATGCGTAGCTCAAACGATCCCAACTTGGTAGCTACTTACCAAATGTTTTTATATGTTGGTATCCCTTTTACATTTTTAATCAATGGTTTTTTGCTTAACAAATTCAATATATCCAACCTGTATAGTTTTGGTATGATATTAAGCGGTATTTCTATGTTGGTAATGATGTCGCTTGATAATATGGATTTATTCGGTGTGGCATTTGCCGGATTAATTATGGGCAGTTCGTTTGGTTTCTTTTGGGCAAATCGTGATTTTCTAGCACTTATCACTACCAAAGATGATAATAGAAATTACTACTATGGCCTTGAAACCTTCTTTTTTACCACCACGTCTATCATTGTTCCTTTTGCCGTTGGCTCGTTTTTGGTTTCTTATCAAAGTTTTGACTGGTTTAAAAACGGTGATATAGCTTCTGCCTACCGTATAGTTACTTATTGCGTACTTATTATTACGGTGTTATCAAGTTTAATTATCCATAAAGGGAAATTTACTAACCCTACACAAAAAAAATTCGTGTATTTTAAATTCGACAAGCTCTGGAATAAAATGTTATTTCTGTCTGGTTTAAAAGGGCTGGCACAGGGCTTTTTGGTAACGGCACCAGCTATATTGGTGATGCGATTACTGGGAGATGAAAATTCATTAGGAGTAATTCAAAGTATTAGCGGAATTGTAACTGCTATTGCCCTTTATATACTTGGCAGGGTAAGCAAGCCCAAACACAGGATTGCCATTTTTACAGTAGGTCTGTTTATCTTTTTTATAGGCTCTTTTGCTAATGCTATGCTATTTTCAGCTACAGGTGTAATGATATTCGTGCTATGCCTGGTGCTATTCAGACCTCTGCACGACATCGCTTATTTTCCTATTCAAATGAAAGTAATTGATATTCTGGTAAAAAAAGAAAAGAGAAGCGAATTTGCCTATATTTTTAATCACGAATTTGGCTTGTTTGTAGGCAGATTTTTAGGATTGATACTATTCCTTATCTTATCAAATTATGTATCCATTGATTTCTCCCTAAAATATTCTATACTAATTATAGCTGCCTTGCAATTAATTTCTATACCCGTGGCCAAGCATATAACTAAGGAAGCAAACCAGCAAAAGGAAATTAAAAAAATACCTGGCCCTAAAGATGAACCTGTATTAGAAAGCGCATAAAATAATATGAACAGATATACTACACTATTATTAATCATTATTTCAGCCATTGCTAGTTGTAATAAGCCTGAACCTGTAACAGTTACACAGGTTGCAATTAAGCGGGTAGAAGGGATGCCCAATCAGCCCACGCCCTATAAAATGCTGGATTGGAAAGAAAAGGCAATCAACTTTGACCGCTATGTATTTAATCATAATGCCAAAGGTGAGTATCTGCCTTTAATTTGGATTGATAGTGCCCACAGAAATATAGAGCAAAACACATTTGGGTTATTTACTGTAATTGGTGATTTACGCCAGGGGTCTGGTATTAATAATGGCGAATTTCACGAGGCACTTGCTTCGTTGGGCGCAATAATGGGTGCAGGGCTGGTAGGAATAGATAAGACTAATCAGGATGGCTATAATTATGTTAAAATGGTGCAGAACTATTTTAATTCTGATAATGGGTGGAACATAATAATGAACAATACCAACCCCGGTATTGCAATGCTTGGAGGCGGTTACGGGCGCGATTGGTGGTACGATGTTTTTCCTAACGTACTTTATTATGCGGTTTGTGAATTATTCCCTGAGGTAGATGGTGCAGACCAAATACAAAGAACAATTGCAGAACAATTTTATAAAGCAGATTCAGTATTGGCTGGAAATTATGATTACTCCTATTTTGATTATGCAGTAATGGAAGGAAAAAGAAACCAAATTCCATACCAGCAAGATGCAGCCGCAGGACATGCGTATGTGTTATATGCCGCCTACAAAAAATTTGGGGATGAAAAATACCTAAATGGGGCGAAATCGGCTCTTGAAGCACTACTAAGCCAAAAAGAAAGTAGGTTTTATGAAGTGCTAATGCCTTTTGGAGCCTTAACAGCAGCAAGGATGAATGCGGAACAGGGAACCAGCTATGATGTAATGAAAATTTTAGATTGGACGTATGATGGATGTGTAGCAGAGGATGGCAGAACAGGATGGGGGATTTTGAGTGAAAGATGGGGAGAATATGATATACATGGAATGCAGGGAAGTTTAACCCACGAAGGAGGGTACGGCTTTTTAATGAACACGTTTGATATGGCCTGGCCACTTGTTCCTTTAGTTAAATACGATCCTCAACTTGCCAAAACAATAGGCAAATGGACGCTGAACACTGCAAATGCCACACGCTTATGTTATCCGTATGAAATTCCTGATGAAAACCAGTGGCTGCCAGAACTTAAGAAAATAACCAAAAATGTAATTGCATATGAAGGCGTTAAAAAAACTGATGCATACAATAAAGAAAGCCTTAAAGGAGTAAGCCCTGTAGCCTTGGGAGACGGCCCTAATTGGGTGGTTAGTCAACCAGAACAGTCTATGTTTAGTATTTATGGCTCGGCTCATGTAGGGATTTTCGGGGCAATTATAGAAGAAACCAATGTAGAGCAAATTCTTAAACTAAACTGTCAGGCAACTGATTTTTATGCAGAACATAATTACCCCATGTTTTTATACTATAACCCTTATCCAGGCAATAAGGAAATTATTTATCATAACAAAAAAGATGAAAGCATAGACCTGTTTGATGTACTGACAGGAACAACTGTTTCTGAAAATATTGAAACAGAAGGTAAGTTCACCATTTCTGGTGATGAAGCCCGGCTCATTATAGTAATTCCGGCAGGAAGTACTGTAGAATACCGGGAAGGCGAGGCAGTTATTAATGGAAAAACAGCCTTTTATTTATGAAAGTATTAGTTAGAAATATGCCCGATAATAATAAATTATAAACAGATGAAATCTAAAATTTTACAGTGTATTTCCATCGCATGTTTGCTTATTGGCAGTTTTTCTCAGACGTATGGACAAGGTACAACCATTTCTGGCACAGTATCAGATTCGGAAGACGGCACCACATTGCCGGGGGTTACTATTCAAATTAAAGGAACCCAAAACGGTACAGTTACCGATATGGATGGGGCTTATACATTAAGTAATGTAAGCAGTTCTGATGTTCTTATATTCTCGTATGTAGGCTATAAAGCGATTGAAATTTTAGTAGGTAGCCAAACCTCAATTAATGTATCTATGGAAGCCGATGTAGAGATTCTGGATGAAATTATAGTTACAGGTTATGGGGTACAGAAAAAAGCGGATGTAACGGGTGCAGTGGCTTCTGTTAAGCCCGAAGATTTAATCAGGATTCCAACACCGGGTGTTACACAAGCTATGCAAGGATTGGCTGCGGGAGTAAATGTTACACAAACTACAGGGGCACCTGGTGCTGGCGTAGCAGTAAGGATAAGGGGCGTAGGCTCAATAAACAGTGGAAACGCACCACTTTACATTGTTGATGGTGTACCCACCGAAAACGCTATGAATTACCTTTCTACCGCTGATATTGAATCAATTAGTGTATTAAAAGATGCGGCTTCAGCAGCTATTTATGGGTCAAGGGCTAATAATGGTGTGGTACTAATCACCACAAAAAAAGGTTCCCGTTCAGGCGGAACTCAAATCACTTTCAACTCAAGTGTTGGTATTCAACAGGTTGGGCGTTTAACTCCAATGACCAATAAAGACGAATACATAGAAGTATATAACGAAGCTGCCGATTACGATAATGTGGGTGTTCCTCTTGCATTGCAGAGGAATAAAATAACCGAAGCTATGGCAGATACATTGCCTGATATAAGTCATCTGGATGAAATTTTTAGAAAGGCGATACTTCAAAATTATTACCTGGGGGTCAGTGGAGGAAACGAAAAAACCAATTATAGTATCTCCGGTAGTTATTTTGGACAGGAAGGAATAATAATTGGAAGTGATTATCAGCGATTAACAGGTAAAGTAAGTGTAAGTACACAAGCAAAAGAATGGTTTAATATTGGAGTAAACCTAAATGTGGCACAATCCACCACCAACATTATTGGCAGCTCCGGTGATGGATTTGGAGGCAATGGAGGTAGTGTTATCAGATATGCTTTTTTTAGGTCACCGGCCATACCAATTTACGATAAAAATGGTGAATTTGTTGATTTACCTAATAACCCGGAGTTTTTTGGAGATGGGTATAGCCCCGTAGGCCTTGCCAATAATACCTATAATGTAAATAAAGATGTTCAGATTTTAGGAGATATTAATGCCAAAATCGATTTTGCTAAAAACCTTAGTTTTAGTACAAAATTTGGAATAGACAATAATAATTATAAGCGCAGGAGATTTAATAAAACATGGGGAACCAATGACAGGATTAATAACCCCAATTCATTATCGGTATATAACGGGTCAAACTTTAATTGGTCGTGGACTAACCTGATTAACTTCGATTACGAATTTGGCAGTCATACTATTTCTTCAATTATAGGAGCAGAAGCCATAGCAGTTAACAGTGAATCTACTGTAACCACCGAAAGGGATTTTGCAGATCAGAATTTAAACCTAATTAACCTGGGAAACGGACAAGGAATCATAAGTACTTCTGAAGCTATTTGGGAGTACAGGCTGCTTTCTTATTTTGCCAGAGTTAATTACGATTTTAAAGGAAAATACTTATTAACAGGTATTATACGAAGGGATGGCTCTACCCGGTTTGTAGAGGAAAACAGATGGGGTACATTTTCTTCGGTATCACTAGGTTGGAGAATTGATAAGGAAGCATTTCTTGCTAATAGCAATATGATAGATCAATTAAAATTAAGGATTGGTTATGGAGCTAATGGAAATCAAGCCATCGACAATTTTGCCTATTTAGAAAAAATTAACCCCGGTTTTGAATACCCATTAGGAGACATTGCACAAGGGGGATATACAACTACTGCATTGGGTAATGCCGATATAAAATGGGAAACAAGTACCCAATTGGATATAGGTGCAGATATAAGTATTTATTCGGGCAAGCTAATAGTGGCACTGGATTATTACCGAAAAGTAACAAGAGATCAGTTGATGATTAATACAAATCCTTCTTCGGCAGGATATGCAACTCCGTCTTGGGTAAATGATGGGAAAGTGCTAAACACAGGTATTGAGTTTGAATTAGAGCATAATGGGCAAATATCTGATAATCTGAATTACTCGATTAGTGCCAATGTAGCCACGATAAAAAATGAGGTGCTGGAACTTGATGGTGTGTATCAAAATGCCCGAATTGATAATGGTGTTTGGGCTACTAGAACCGTGCAAGGACAGCCTATTGGCTCATTTTACCTCTACGAAATGGAAGGAATCTTCCAGAACTCAACCGATATTATTACCCACGCTATTCAGGGAAGCAGTAGCCAAATTCAACCGGGAGATATAAAATATAAAGACCAAAATGGTGATGGTATTATAGATGCAAACGACAGAACTTTTGTAGGTAAGTCCATCCCTGATATGATACTGGGAGCAAACCTGGGGATAAATTATAAAAATTTTGATTTTACCGTTTTTGTGCAGGGTGCCTATGGCCAGCAAATTTATTATCAGGTTGCCACAGATATCGAAGGATTTTACAGGCCGTTTAACCTTACAAAAAGGTATTATGATGAACGATGGACAGGGGAAGGTAGCAGTAATACACAACCTAGACCATCGTGGAAAGCCAAACCCAATAATACAAAACCTTCTACCCGGTTTTTAGAAGATGGTTCTTATACCAGATTAAAAACCCTTCAAATTGGCTATCAGTTACCTAAAAACTTGTTGGATAGGTTGTTCTTACAAAAGTGCAGGGTTTACTTTTTGGCAAACAATCTGTTTACGCTTACAAAATATCCAGGGCTTGACCCGGAAATGACCACCAGCGATAATTCAACTGCTGAAGGGGATAAAGCAGCCGGTATAGAGTGGGGAACATACCCAACGGCAGTTTCTTTTAATTTAGGATTACAGGTAACATTTTAAATTATGAAAAAGATAAATTTTAAAATAACAACCCTTTGTACAGTTCTATTTTTAACTGTTATCGGCACAGGGTGCAAAGATTTTCTGGATACAGAATTGCAGGGTGTATATAGCAATAGCTCTTTTTATCAAACTAAAGAGCATGCTGTATTTGCAATTAACGCAACTTATGAAATTACTGCGTTTAAAAATATTAATAACAATTTATGGGTATTTGGAGATGTGGCATCTGATGATGCTAAAAAAGGCGGAAATCCTGGTGACCAAAGCGATATGGGATTTATTGATGAGTTTACCATTAATCCGGATAATGGATTTATAGAGTCGATTTGGAAACATTATTACGAAGGCATTACACGAGCTAACAAAGTAATTTACTATGTGCCTGATATAGAAATGGATAATGGGTTAAAGCAGCGAATAGTTGGCGAAGCCAAATTTTTAAGGGCTTACTTCTATTTTCATATGGTAAATATTTTTGGAGAAATTCCTTTAAAAACACAACCTGCATTTTCATCCGATGATTTACATGTTCCGGTATCGTCTGTTGCCGACATTTACTTACAGATAGAACAAGACCTAACGGAAGCTTCGCAGGTATTGCCTGTTTCGTATAAAAGTTCTGAAACGGGTAGGGCAACCAAAGGTGCCGCTTTGGGATTGCTTGCCAAAGCTCTTTTGTTTCAGGAAAAATGGCAACCTTGTTTAGATGCAATTACGAGCCTGGAGCAATCAGGGTACTCGCTTATGCCTCTTCATAGAAATAATTTCGAGTTTTCATATGAAAATAATGTTGAATCCATATTTGAAATTCAGCATTTAACAGGCCAGGTTCCTTTTTTGGGTAGTAATTTAAACCAGTGGTTTTCACCACAAGTTGAAAATGGCTATTTCTTTAATGCACCTACCCAAAATTTTGTTGATGAGTTTGAAGTAACTGGAGGAGGAGTTATTGACCCACGGCTGGATTATACGGTTGGAAGAGAAAACCAAAAATGGATTAATGGTGAAGATTTTGACCCGGCTTGGTCTCCGGAAACCGGCTATTTACAGAAAAAGCATATTCAACCATTATCCGAAATAGGCACTGGAACTAAAGGAGATGGAGATTTAAACTACACGTTTATGCGCTATGCCGAAGTACTTTTAATTAAAGCAGAAGCACTTAATGAGCTTGGGAGTGGTGCAGAAGCCTTAATTCCATTAAATGAAGTAAGAAAGAGAGCACGCGAAAGCTACATGTTTGATGAAACCCTACCCGGTTTTGGAGCAATTCCAGCTGGTTTATTACCCGATGTAATCAGTACAAATCAGAGTACTTTAAGAACAGCTATCCGGCATGAGCGCAGAGTAGAGCTGGGCTTTGAATTTCATCGGTTTTACGACCTGATGAGGTATGGTACAACTACAGCGGAGGCAGCACTATCCGATACTAATTTCAACTATGCCACTCACAGGTATTTCCCTATTCCTCAAAGTGAAGTGGACACAAATAATGCAATTTCAAATTAATAATTTATGTATAAACAAACCTTTAAAATTATGAGAAAGTTAAAATTTACAAAAGTTGGTTCATTACTGCTTTTTGTTGCCATAGCAAGTATGGCCTTGATAAGTGGTTGTAAAGATGATCCTGTACCAGTAGTAGAACCAGCAGATTTTGCAGCATTAAATGCTAAAATTTCCGAAGCTGAAACCCTTATTTCTACAACTTCAGAAGGTGCCGATGTGGGTGATTATGAGATTGGTTCTAAAGTAGAGCTACAGAAAGTAATTGGCGATGCAAAAGTTGTAGTAGCTTCTAAAACATCAGATCAAACTGCCGTTGATAACACAGTTACAGCATTACAAGCAGCTATGGATCTTTATGAAACAAAGAAAATCGCAGCTATTGACCCCGCCACGCTTGTGGGTTACTGGAAATTCAATGAGGGTAGTGGCACTTCGGCTGCTGACGCTTCGGGTAATGGTTTTGATGGCACATTTAATACAGGTCGTACAAATTGGGGTGCAGGAGATCCTGTATGGGCAGAAGACCGTAATGGCAATGCAGGTAAAGCTATCTCGTTTAATAGCGGAGCATGGGTTGAAGTGCCTTATAATGCAGCAATTAACCCAGCTCAAATAACAATTGCATTATGGGTAAATGCAGCAGAAATAAGAGAAAGTAATCGTTTTTTAGGGTTACATTCTTGGAATGGGTATAAGTTTCAGTTACAGTCAGCCAATAAAGCCTTTTTTACTGCTGCTTCATCTGAGGGTATTTATGATAAAGATACTGACCCTGTTTTAAATACTGGCCAATGGTATCACCTTGCCGTAAGTTTTGGTGGTGGTGAAATGGTGTTTTATATTGATGGTTTTGAAACAAATAGGGTAGCCTCGCTTCCTGGTGATTTGGTTAATGTAACAGGTCATAACCTTGCTATTGGGGTAGGTTCAAGTAAATATGCCGATACGCCTGATAATTATGACAATGATCAAATTATCCCTGAAGCGTGGGGAGGCTATTTTAATGGCTCAATGGATGAGCTAAGAATTTATAATACGGTTCTTACAGGGCCGCAGGTAAAAAGTATTTATGATGATGAAAAATAATATAGTTAATTAGATTGATTATTGCTTGGTTAAAAGGGCGGTAGGTTTATCCTATCGTCTTTTTTATGTAGTTAATTTTCAGAAAGCTTTAAACTTTCTAAAAATTGTTTAAGTCTTCTTATAACAAGAAATCTACATTTATTTT
Organism: Cyclobacteriaceae bacterium; assembly: GCA_027067135.1. Taxonomy (GTDB): domain Bacteria; phylum Bacteroidota; class Bacteroidia; order Cytophagales; family Cyclobacteriaceae; genus JAKISE01. The sequence continues at coordinate 14,087 of JAMOMJ010000456.1, read as the reverse complement.
TAGTATGAAAAAATCCTTACTGGCATTTATACTTTTGTTTAATGGGTTTGTTAATGCGCAGGTAAATCAAGTTACCATAAATCGTATTGAACAAATGCCCAACACCCCTTCGCCCTATTTTATGCGAAATTGGGAGCGTGTAACAATAGGGTATGATAGCCTGGTATTTGATATTGATAAAACTGGAGATTACCTGCCACTTGTTTTTATGAGTGATGAAGGAGTCAATTATCCTCAAAATAAAAATTTTGGGTTAGACTCCTATGTAGGCACATTTTTTGCTAAAAGCGGAGAAGCCATTAATGTGCTTCCTTCGCTAATAGGAGCTACGCTTGCCGGAGTAGATAAAGGTGACCAAAACAACATAAACTGGGTGCTGATGGCACAGGATTTTTTTAATAAAAGAGCCGAAGAGAACGTCTATCTCAATAATTATAATGGAAATAGTGGGAATGATTGGTGGTACGACATTATGCCCAATATCTATTTTTATCAGCTCAATGATTTATACCCGGGCATAGGCGATGCTGATTTTCAGTTTACATCTGTTGCCAACCAATGGTTAACAGCCGTAAAAACCATGGGAGGAACTGATACGCCCTGGGAAGTGCCATTTATGAACTATCGGGCCTGGAATCTGGCAACTATGACACCTTTGACTACTGGTGTAAAAGAACCCGAAGCTGCCGGAGGCATAGCCTGGCTATTGTATAACGCTTATATCGAAACAGGAGACTCCAGCTATTTAAAAGGGGCGGAATGGAGCATGGAGTTTTTAAACAATCTTAGTTCAAATCCTTCGTATGAACTTCAATTACCCTACGGTATATATGTGGCTGCCAAAATGAATGCTCAAATTGGCACATCTTATGATATTGAAAAGATGCTAAATTGGACATTTGATAGGGGAGAATTAAGAGGTTGGGGTGCAATTATTGGAAATTGGAATGGAGTGGAAGCTTTCGGCCTTATTGGTGAAGCCAACGATCAGGGCAATGATTATGCTTTTTTAATGAATGGCTTTCAGCATGCCGGTGCGCTTGTGCCTATGGTTAGGTACGATAAGCGTTTTGCCCGAGCCATAGGTAAATGGATGCTCAACTTAGCCAATGCATCACGTTTGTTTTATCCAGGGTTTTTACCTGCTGAACAACAAGATGCTTCCAATTGGTCAAATATGCATGACCCTAATGGATATATTGGCTATGAGGGTTTAAGGGAAAAAATGAATGGGAACCTGGGGCCATTTTCTACGGGTGATGCAGTAGCTGCAGGCTGGGCAAATACAAACCTTGCCCTCTATGGCTCATCATCTGTAGGTATTTTTGGTGGCATTATTAAAACTACGAATGTGGAAAAAATACTCCAGCTCGATCTGTTAAAAACCGATTTTTATAAGGAAGATGCTTATCCCACTTTTTTGTATTACAACCCTTATTCTAGCATTAAAACAGTAATTATAGATGTTGGATCAGCCCCAGTGGACTTGTATGATGCATTAACAGAAACTTTTATAGCTCAGGATGTAACTGGAGACACCAATTTTGATATTGGTGCAGATAAAGCAGTTGAACTGGTTGTAGTTCCTTCCGGAGGAACTGTTAGTTATGACCTTAATAAGTTTCTTATCAATGATATTGTGGTAGATTATATGCAAACGAGCCAAACTTATAATAGCCCTCCAAGAATAAAAAGCTTAGCTGTTACTAATCCATTACTCGAAATTGGGGATGTAGCTACTATTTATGCAACAGCTACCGATAAAGAAGGAGAAGTTTTATCCTATAGCTGGACTGTAAATGGAGAGCAACTTACAGAAGTAACCGAAACGATTTCGTGGACTGCACCTGCTATTGGAAATTATCAAATAGTTGTCACTGTATCAGACGAGCAACTTAATAAAACTAGTAAGTCTATAAGTATTGAAGCAGTGGATCATATTAATTCTGCACCCATCATCATAGATATGTTTTCAGCTATAAATAATATTAATCCGCAAGAAGAGGTTGAAATTTCTTGTGTAGCAGAAGATATAGACGGTGATAATTTGCTTTATAACTGGTCTGTAAGTGATGGGACTATTGCGGGTGAGGGTGATAAAGTAATATGGGAAAGTCCATCTGCAGAAGGGATATATAAAGTGAGCGTACTAGTAGAAGACGGGATGGGTGGAACAGTTGAGGGGAAATTAAAGTTTCTTGTTAAAGACTATTCAATACCTAATACAGGTAGCCTCATTGCTTATTATTCCTTTTCTGGGAATGCTGATGATTATAGTGGGAATAACCTGCATGGGCAAGTGTTTGGAGCTACTGCAACCGAAGATTTAGATGGAAATGCTAATAATGCTTATCTTTTTGATGGACAAAACGATTTTATCAAAGTAGATAATGATAACACATTAAACTTTTCTGATGCTATAACAGTTAGCTGCTGGATTAGGCCTGATAATTTATCAATTGGTAATGAGTCTTTTATTCTATCTCATGGTAGTTGGCAAAATAGGTGGAAGCTTTCTATAAATTCGGGAAAAGTGAGATGGACACTCAACACTTCACTATCAATTAAAGATGTGGATAGTAGCGATGAGTTGAAAAATGGTCAGTTCTACCATATTGTGGCATCCTATGACAGAACTTATGTCCTTTTATATATCAATGGGAAACTGGATAGTTCTACCAAGTTGGAGGGAGGCATTAAAAGTACTTCCTATGATTTTCTTATGGGAAGAATGCTAGCTGATGATAATAATGACTTTAATTATAATGGTTTAATTGATGAAGTATTAATATATGATTACGCATTAACTCCAGAAGAAGCTATATCTCTTTTGGACGCTCCTTTAATTACAGGAATCAACAAAAGAGAAGGCGATAATACAATTGCCATATATCCAAATCCAACAAATGAGAAGGTATATCTCAATGTAGGTGCATCATTTAAGCAGGTAAAATTCATTAAGATATATAATGCTTACGGGAAAACTATTTTTATTAAAACTAATAAAAATAGTAAACAGAGCTTTGTTTTGGACTTTAGAAATTATCCCAATGGGATTTATTATATAGGTATAGTATTAAGTGACAAAAGAATCTCAAAAAGGATAGTTGTTTCAAAATAATCCTCTTTACCAATTCTGCTTTCTTGAGAGTTGGAACCAGCGATTTCCTTCAAAAGAAGGGTAATTCAGTAGGGGAGGCCGCTTCTGTTTTCTCCTCTTGTTTGAGTTCTGGTTTTAACATGTTTAACTATTATCCCGAACTCAGGTTAGTAGTATACAAACAGAAAGGCTATATGTTCAAGTATCTGAAAATTAATCAGATAGTTACTTTTTTTCTGCTAAAATATTGAGGGAGGTGTAAGTTTTAGAAGGCATTAGCCTCTAATTGTTTGCCGTCATTCCCCTTTTTCTTTTGAAAGCAGTCCAATTATTAAAATAATAAAATTAACCCAAATTACCCAGGAACCTAATGTTACGGCTGTTTCTTGCGAAAAAGCCGGAAATACTACCCAATAATATTTAATACATAAGGTGTCTAAGGCCATCCCAGGAAGTATCATTAAAACTACACTCCGTATTCTATCTGTTTTGGATAATCGGTATTTTTTAAACATCCAATTAACTAATAAGTATAACAAAGGAATAATGCCAAAATAAAATGTACCCATCACCATGGCATCCTCTGTTAAAAAGAAATCTGCTCCATAAAACCTGAAGAGCAATGTTGCCACCAGCCAGATAAGGAAGCCTAAAGTCATGCTGAATTTTTGATAACTCATAATTAATGCGAGTTTAATTTAAAGTACCAAAACTATCTGTCTAATGTTTATATTTCATTGACTAAAGGTAAGAAATGGATTCTTACTGAATTATTCTTTTCCGAATCCTGCTTAATGATTCGGGGGTTACCCCTAAGAAAGTAGCAAGTTGATATTGTGGAATTCTTTGCAATAACTGAGGATTTAACTTTAATAGCTTTTTATACCTATCCTCGGGTTTGGTAGTAATATAAGTTGATAGCATATCCTGATAATGACCCAGTTCTTCTTCTAGTAAAATACGAGACAGGTATTCGAATTTAGGGAATTTTTTAAGTAAATATATTTCTGCTTCGTAGGATAATACTCCTAGAGTACAATCTTCAACGCACTCTAAAAAGTGGTGTGCAGGCACTCTATTGGTAAAACTTTTAATCGAAGTTATAAATTGGTTTTCGGTATAGAAAAAAGTGGTTTTTTCTTCCCCGTCAATTAAATAGTAAAGTCGTACGCACCCCTTAATATTAAAATATGCATGTTTTGAAACCTCTCCTTCTTTTAATAAAATGCTTCCTTTGCTAAAACTTTGTATTGGAATAGATTCGCTGATGGCAGTGATTTCATCAGAACTAAGGCTTATATAGTGCAGCAGGTGCTCAATTATTTTTGAGATCATTTTTTTGTCATTATTCAAAAAAACCAAAACCCTTTTGGAATCCAACTATATGATAAATCTAAAGCAATAATACGGTACAAGTATTATTATTTAAGCTTGCTGCAATAGTAATTGATAGTAATGATTGATAAAATTTCTTAATCTCCCGGCTCTCTTATGGAATCAACAATAGCCTGTACGTTTGCCGGTGGCGGAGGTGTAAACCTTGAAATAGTAATTGATGTTACAAAATTAACAAGCATAGCTACTGTTCCAAACCCTTCAGGAGAAATACCAAACCACCACTCGTCTTCCGTTCCCCCACCAAAGCCCTGAAGCTTAAATTTAACCATATAAAACAGCATTAGTAAGGTGCCAATAACCATGCCTGCTACTGCACCTTCTTTATTCATTCGTTTATCGAATATGCCCAAAACTATGGCAGGGAAAAACGATGCTGCAGCCAGGCCAAAAGCCAGGGCAACGGTGGCAGCCACAAAACCGGGCGGATTAATACCAAAATAGCCGGCAACAATTACAGCTAATCCGGCACCTATTCTTGCCCACATAAGCTCGCCTTTGTCCGAAATATCAGGCTTTATCTGCTTTTTTATTAAATCGTGAGATATACTGGTAGAAATAACCAGCAACAACCCTGCGGCAGTAGAAAGGGCGGCAGCCAACCCACCGGCTGCTACCAGAGCTATTACCCAGTTGGGCAAATGAGCAATTTCAGGGTTGGCTAAAACTATTATGTCCCTGTCAATAATTAATTCGTTTTGAGCCGGATCGGCTACATACTGAATTTTGCCATCTGCATTTTTATCTGTAAACGATATTAGCCCCGTTGACTCCCAGTTTTTAAACCAATCGGGAACTGTGGAATACTCAGCATTAGAAACGGTTTCAATTAAATTGGTTCGTGCAAAAGCAGCAATGGCAGGAGCCGTGGTATAAAGGATAGCAATTAATACCAGTGCATACCCGGCTGACATCCTTGCATCGCGCACATGCGGTACGGTAAAAAAGCGGACAATTACATGAGGCAACCCTGCCGTGCCTACCATAAGAGCAAGGGTAATGGCAAACATATCAAGGGTAGATTTAGACCCTAAGGTGTAAGCTGCAAAACCAAGCTCCTCATGTAAACCATCTAATTTGTCAAGCAAGTAGGTGCCGGAGCCATCTGCCAGTTCGCTGCCAAATCCTATTTGAGGAAGCCACTCACCGGTTAGCTGAATGGAAATAAAAATGGCAGGTACCATATACGCAAATATCAGCACACAATACTGGGCTACCTGGGTATAGGTAATGCCTTTCATGCCGCCTAAAACAGCATAAAAAAACACGATAATCATTCCTATAATTACACCTGTATTTACAGGTACTTCCAAAAAACGGGCAAAAACAACTCCCACTCCGCGCATTTGCCCGGCAACATACGTAAACGAAACTATTAAAGCACACACAACCCCAACACTACGTGCTATATTGGAATAATAACGATCACCAATAAAATCAGGAACCGTAAATTTTCCAAACTTTCTCAGGTATGGGGCAAGCATAAGCGCAAGTAATACATAGCCGCCTGTCCAGCCCATTAAGTAAACGGCACCATCGTATCCCATAAAAGAAATAAGGCCGGCCATTGAAATAAAAGAAGCTGCTGACATCCAGTCGGCAGCAGTAGCCATACCATTGGCAAGTGGCGATACACCTCCACCTGCCACATAAAATTCTTTTGTGCTACCGGCCTTGCTCCATAGTGCAATACCTATGTATAACGAAAATGATAACCCAACGATTATATACGTCCAAATTTGAATATCCATACTATTTTATTGCTTATCTTGTTGGTTAGTATTGTACTTGTTATCTAGTTTATTCATCAAATACACATAAATAAATATGATTATTACAAACGAATAAATTGCTCCTTGTTGGGCAAACCAAAATCCTAGTTTGAATCCGCCCATTTTAATGCTGTTTAGCTCATCTACCCAAAGAACACCGAACCCGAAGGAGCAAATAAACCATACGGTTAATAGTATAATAAGATAGTATATATTTTTTTGCCAGTACTTGTGGCGCTCTTTTTTAGTACTCATGTGTTATTGATTTTATAAAGCGTTAATACAATCTTTCCTCTACCCTTATAGGTAGAAACTAATGTTGAAATAATTCTGCTTATTGCTATATAAGCAAGCATTACCTTGGTTGATAATATTATTTCAGATGTGCTTTTTCGTTGTAATTGCGTATTAGAACATCTTAAGAATTTTGCTAAAATAGAAACCTGTAAGGAATAATAAAATTCTTTACAGGTTTTTTAACTACATCTTTTATTGCACTTTCTAAAAAAAAGATTAACCTTTGAATTTGAATAACTTGTATTTACAAGTTTATTAATTTAATTACAAGTTTACAAATGTCAACACTCGATCTTACTGTACTTATCGTTTATTTTTTAGGTATTACCGCCTATGGGCTTTGGGTTGCCAGGCGAACAAAAACCAGTGATCAATACTTTAGGGGAGGCCGGTCTTTTAAATGGTGGACAATGATGGGGCAGGCCTTTGGTACTGGTACCCATGCCGAAATGCCCGTGGCTCAGGCAGGGGCATCGTTTCATGGAGGGTTTGCCACTATTTGGTATCAATGGAAAAACCTGCTGATCACCCCGTTTTACTGGCTTATTGCCCCCTGGTACAGAAGAAGCGACCGCACTACCGTAGCCGAAATGGTAGGTGACCGCTATGGTAAAACCGTACGATTGGTTTACACCATATTTGCCATTGCCTTTTTTGTGTTTATAATGGGTGCCATGCTACAAGGAGCCGCTAAAGTAATATCGGTAGCTACCGATGGAGCTGTTTCTTCCAATATGGTAGTGGTTTTAATGACCATAGCTTTTATTGTATATAGTTATTTTGGAGGCCTGGTAGCTGCGGCACATACCGAATTTGTACAGGGCTTGTTAATTATTATTCTTTCTTTTATGCTAATTCCCAGTGGCTTAACCGAGGTGGGAGGTTTTGCAGCCATGAGAGAGAAACTTCCGGATAATTTTTTCTCCTTATTTAGTGCAGATTTAGGGTTAGGGGGTTTTACACTCTCCATGCTGGCACTCAACGGCATAATAGGTATTACTGCGCAACCGCACTCAATGTCATTATTTGCAACAGGTAATACTGAGCGTGCCTGTAGGGTTGGGCAAACCTATGGCAATTTTGTAAAACGTTTTGTAACACTGGGCTGGGCTTTAACCGGGTTAATTGTAGCTGCACTGGTTATTCACAAAGGTGTTGTATTGGACGACCCCGAACATGCATTTGGTTATGCCACGCGTACACTGCTGGCTCCCGGGCTGGTAGGTTTAATGATAGCCTGCCTGCTTGCCGCAAACATGTCTTCCTGTTCAAATTTTATGGTTAATCTGGGGGCATTATTTGTAAAGGATATTTATAAACCCTATTTTAAACCGGACATTACAGACGAGAACTCTGTTAAAACCGGAAGACTGGCGGGGCTTTTATTAACTCTGCTAAGTGTAGGCTTTGCCATGACCATCAAAAATGTATTGTCGGCTTTCTTATTTACCGAATCCATTGCAGCCTTTATGGGTATTATGATTTTTGGGGGAATGCTTTGGAAAGGAGCAAACCGCCAGGGAGCTCTGGCTTCGGTAAGTTTTGCTTTTATTACGTATTATATGCTAAATTACCTAGACCAGGGTGCACTTATGCTAATTTATAAATGGCAACCTGCCCCTTTTGGTTGGGCTATGTTAGCCGGGTTTTTAGCACTAATTGTGGTTAGCAAGTTTACCACACCCGAGCCTGCCGAAAATATTGACAGGTTTTTTATAAAGCTAAACACAATTTCTACGGATGATATGGAAGGCAGCGAAGAAGAAAGAGAAGCAGGAAGCAAAGGAATGGCTCTGATTTTGGTGGATTTACCAGGCTGGCTAAAAGCTTCGCGATGGGTTAATTTTAAGCAACGGTACAAAGAAGATTGGAGTGGCTTTTTATTAGCCTGGTTATTTGTTGCAGCTCTCGTAATTTTCGGCTGGTTAGTAATTCAAATAGGTAAGTAGCACGATGGAAAAAGTACTTATAAAAGGAGCATCAATTATTGGTTGCAGCAAGGTTTACGAAGCTGATTTACTGGTTGAAAAGGGCGTTATTTCCGAAATTAATCAATCTATCCAGCCCGATTCGGCTACAACCATTATAAAGGCAGAAGGCAAATACGTACTGCCCGGGTTTATTGATATTCACAACCATGGTTCGGCAGGTTTCGATGCCTCTTTTGGTATGTATCAGGAAAAAACAGATTCGTTTGACGCCTCGGAACAGGTATATAAAAATGGACTTAAAGCTACACTTGATTTTTATATAAACATGGGGGCAACCAGAGTGCTTTTAACCACTATGGCTGCTCCTTTGGACAAACTTTGTGTTACGTTAGGGTATATTAAAAGTTTTTTGTATGACCACCCGAAGTACAAAAAACTGGTGTATGGTATTAATTTAGAAGGCTCATTTTTAAAAGACCCTGTTTATGCAGGGGCTCAAAACCCAAAATATTTTTGCGAGCCAAACCAGAAAATTATTGATGTCCTTCAGGAGGCCTCGGGAAACCTGTTAAAAATAGTAAATGTGCCGCCTGAGCATGGCAAAAAAGGCTGTGAACTTACAGAAGAATTAATAAAAAAAGGGATTGTTGTAGCCGGAGGCCACAGTGCGGCTTTTGGTGATGAATTTTTAGAGGCAGTAGATGCCGGATTAAATTTAGCCATTCATTTTTTAAACGGGCCAAGCCGAAGCAATAGCAAAAGCTTTCGTATGGGAGGTGCCGTAGAAGTTATACTTCGTTCGGATGCCGTGTATTTAGAAATTATTTGCGATGGCTACCATGTTGATCCCTCTTATGTACGAGATATAATTGCAAGAAAAGGACATGAGCGGGTAATAATGATTACCGACTCTATGTTTGCCAATGGCTTGCCTAATTTAGAGCGGTTTGAGTTGCTTGGACTAAAAGGAGCTGTAAGTAAAAACAAACAATTTTTACAAGTGTTAGGCTCTGAAAATACATTATTTGGCAGTGTATTAAAATCAGATGTGGGTTATGCCAATGTCCTTTCCTGGCTCACCCGTTCCATATCGGGCACATGGCATCGAATGCACAAGGCTTTATCATTTCACGAGGCTTTAATTCAAACTTCTGTTATGTTTAGTACCAATCCGGCCAAATTGTTAGGAATTTACGAAAATACTGATATACAACCTGGAACAGGGTCAATTGAAGTGGGTAAAAGTGCAGATTTGCTTGTGGCAGATATTGAAATGGATAAATTATCAATTACCCGCAATATGCTTCAAGGTACGGTTTATACCTGTTCTGAATAAGCTATTGCAAAATCTAAAGTTATGAAACCGGCATACTAAATTATTTACACACAAAAGAATGATTGTCTGTACAAAAGCTTCATTTGACCGTTGAAAATAAATTATAAACTGATGAAAATAATAAATATGTATGTACGATGGTTATTAAGCTTGCCATTTTCTATACTCTTATTTTTTTCATGCACACATACTAAAACATCAGATTTAGCCATTGTATTAAAAAATAATTACATAAAACTGGAAGTTGACAGTGCAACCAGAATAAATGTTTTTAGAAAGACCTCCAGGGGGGAACTGTCAATAATTCAACCGGGGAACACACCCCATTATATTATTGTAAATGGGAAAAAAGTAAATCAATTTATTGTTGACAATACCCAAATAAAATATGCTGATATTGATACGAATTATGGTAAAGGCAAACGGTTAACTGTAATTGCCAGTGCAAACGGGTCGTTAAATTCACAAATCGAAAAACAAATGAATTTCGATTTATACGAAGATTTTCCCGAAGCCATCATACTCAATATAACCTATCGCAATACTAATTCAACGGCCGGTCTTATAATAAACAGCGAAATTAATAACCATTTTACCCTAAATGCCAGCCTTACAGATAGCACTAAGCTATCACATAATTTTTGGATTTTGCAGGGGGGAGCTTACAAAGAAAGGCCGGATTGGATATTGCCTGTAACTAAAAATTTTTCTTTCGAAAATTACCAGGGGGCTCAATTTGATAAGGGCGAGGTGGGTGGAGGCTTGCCTGTTCTTGATGTGTGGAATAAAGAGTCGGGTCTTTTAATTGGCAGCCTGAGAGATAAACCTACGTTGATATCGCTACCGGCCAAAGTGAATGACCGCAAGACTTTTGAAATCAGCATGCAATACGATAGGGGTAATATGGAGTTTAAGGATACCTATAAAACCATACCGGTGGTAATGGCAGTACACGGTGGCGATTTTTATAATGGCCTCAGAACCTATTCGAAAATAATGGCTCGAAATGGTTTTGAAATGCCTAAGCCCCCTGCCGATGTGTACGAACCTGTCTGGTGTGGTTGGGGGTTTGGGCCTGATTTTACGCAGGAACAAATGTTCGAAATAATACCCGTTATCAAGGATTTTGGGTTTAAGGTGGCCACAGTAGATGCCGGTTGGTTTTATTATAATGGAGACTATATCCCTCGTGATGACACCTTCCCTTTAGGAGACGAAGGAATGAAAAACTTTGTGAAGAGGTTCCACGATAACGGGCTAAAAATAAAGATTTGGATTACAACCCATGTAGCAGGTGAAAAGCTGGCTGCTGAGCACCCCGAGTGGTTATTATTAAATAAAGAAGGAAAAACAGAAGGGTATAAATTTATGGGCAAACAATACACCCCGTTTTTATGTCCGGCAGTAAAAGGTGTACAGGATTATTACAGGCAAATGGCTAAAAAATTTATAGGAGAGTGGGGCTATGATGGTTTTAAAGTTGATCAGGAGCTAATCAACTCAGTAGGTAAGTGCTACGCCAAAGAGCATCAGCATAAATACCCCGAGGAATCCGTAGAGGCACTTCCTGAACTATATAAAATTTTATATGAAGAAACCGTGAAGCTTAAACCGGATGCCATCCTGGAAGTATGCCCTTGCGGCATGTTTCCCTCTTTTTACAAAATGCCTTATTATAATCAGCCCGTATCGTCAGATTTTAATACTACCTGGCAAATCAGGCATAGAGGGAAAACCATAAAAGCATTAATGGGGTCGTCCGCAGCATTTTATGGCGATCATATTGAGAGGCGATATTCCCCGGAAAATTTCCCGTCAATGATAGGTGTTGGAGGAATACCCGGAACTATGTTCGTAAGCCGTAAGGAAGATAATGCTGATTTTTTAAGGGCAAAATATCCTGGCTACCTATCGCCCGAACGAAAAGAGCTATTTACCAAATGGCTGCGAATCTATAATGAAAATACCCTTAGCAAAGGGGAGTACCTAAACTTATACGACATTGGGTACGATTTTCCCGAAACACACGCCATTCTTAAAGACGGCATACTGCATTATGCACTTTACGCAACCGAATGGAATGGGGAGATTGAGTTTAGAGGCTTAGAAGATAAAGCGTATGATATAATTGACTATGAACATAATGTTGAATTGGGAAGCATCAAGGGCAACGAAAAACTCAACATTAGTTTTAAAAACCATTTGCTTGTAAAAGCGATACCCAAAAGTAATTAGTTATGAGAGTACTAATACTTCATATAGTTTATACAGGTTTACTATTCTGTCTTAGCTGTAACAATAAAGTTACAGAAATAAGCAGCTCTATAGCACAAGTCGAACATAAATATATTCCCCCCATTGGCATTCCGGCACCCGAGTTTGGGATTAATGAAACCGTTGAATCAGTATATGGGGCAGCTTCCTTTTATACCCATTATGTTGATAATACCCATGCAAAGGCCACCGATGCCAACAACCCTTTGGGTAGTGCTGAAAGGCCGCGATTAACGATACCGCTGGAATTAAATGCCGGAAGTGTGGTAGAAATTAGAGGTGGCCCTTATACTGCAATAAGCGGAACCTATACAATGAATGGCACGGTAGAAAAACCTGTTTTTATTCGAGGGGTTTCCAATGTCAACCGGCCTGTAGTTGCCAACTCAACTTTTAAATTAGTTGGGCAGTATTTTATTGTAGAAAACCTTGATTTTTACAATAAATCGCTAATCAGGTTTGCAGAGAGTTCAAAATACGGAGCTTTTAGGCATTGCGAGGTGCATAATCCGGTAGGAGTGGGTGGTGCTAAAAACCCAACGGTTTCTGCCACAGGCGAGCATATTGTTATCTATCATAATGAAATTCATGACAATGTAATGTCTGATGACAAAGACGTGCATGGTGTTCAGGCCAGTGCCGGAGGTAAACGGATATGGGTACTTGATAATCACATTTATAATAATGGAGGAGATGGCATACAGGCATGCCATCAATGCAAACCCGGCCCAGACCACCTTTACATTGGGCGTAACGATTTTCATGGAGATAAAGAAAATGGCATTGATCTAAAGTACGCATCTGACGTTATTATTTCGCAAAACAAACTGCACGGTTATTTAATTCCGGTCGAAACCGGAGATGTTAGCCCGATTGTAGTTGGCAGCGATGGTGCACCAAGCCGGGTTTGGATAATTTTTAATAGAATATATGATTGCCGTAAAGGTATTCGTATTGAAGAAACAGATAGTATCTGGATTATCGGTAACCTGATTTACAATATAGAAGGAGCAGGGATTATTCCTGAAAAAGAAGGAACGAAAACCTATATTATTAATAATACCTTACACAATATGAAAACGGGTATTTCAGAGCCCTGGCGAGACCAATTTAATTTTTCTGTCTATAATAACATCTTTAGTAAAATTAGCACGGCAAGTTTAATGCTTGCCAATACACCTGCTGAAAATATAGAGGTTAGCCATAATCTTTTTTGGGAAACCGGCAGCTATGGCACTAACCCTGTTGAAAAAGACCCAAAGTTTACCAACGTTGATATAAATGATTTTAGCTTGCAACCATTAAGCGCGGCAATAGGTTCAGGCTTGGGTGTGGAAAATATATTTCAGTCCTTTTACACACTTTATGGTATAGATATTAGCAAGGAGGCAAATAGTAAAGATAGTACAAAAAGTAACATCGGAGCTTATGAATTTGAAACAGACAGTTTTAAAATACCATCTGTTTTTAACAACAGTTTCGATAACGATAAATGAATAAAGAATATGCAAATTAAGAATGAAATTGAACTTGAAGAGCTGTTATCAACCCCTTCGGAGGAACTTATAAAAGATATTAGCAGCTTAAAAGGAGATTTTCTCTTTTTAGGAGTAGCTGGTAAAATGGGGGTTTCTATGGCCAGAATGCTTAAAAAAGCAATTGATACAGCAGGAGGCAGTAATAAAGTAACAGGTGTTGCCCGGTTTAGCTCGCCCGAACAACAAGGTTACCTTGAACAGCATGGCATTTCAACCATTAAAGGAGATTTAATGGATCAGGATTTTCTAAAATCCCTGCCAAATGCCACCCATGTATTTTATCTGGCAGGTCAAAAATTTGGCACCGAAGGTAACGAATCGCTTACCTGGGCAATGAATTCCTATTTGCCTGGTCTAATTGCCGAACGATTTAAGAATGCAAACATTATTGCATTTTCAACGGGTTGTGTATATCCATTAGTGCCTGTTAACTCAGCAGGTTCT
>JAMOMJ010000455.1 GCA_027067135.1 Cyclobacteriaceae bacterium | reverse complement strand
TGGAGAGTATGCCCAATCCTGCCTCGGGCGGGAACGTTTATTCGAGTATGGAAGCAAAAAATATGGCACTAAAGTTATACTTATCCGGCTATACTATTCAGTAGAAACTCGATATGGAGTTTTGGTTGATATTGCCTCTAAGGTAAAATCAGGTATTCCGGTTGATGTAACAATGGGGTATGCCAATGTTATATGGCAAACAGATGCAAATAATATGATTTTAAGAAGCCTTAACTTTTGCAGCAGTCCTGCCGAAATATTAAATATTGCAGGAACAGAAGTGTTCTCAATTAGGGAGGTAGCACAAAAAATTGCTGATATTATGGGCAAAAAAGTTGAATTTACCGGTACTGAAAGTGAAACCGCTTTGTTGGGAGATGGCTCACTTTCGTACAGGCGTTTGGGCAAGCCAAAGGTGCACTTAAACCAGATGATTGAGTGGACTGCTCATTGGATGATGAATGAGGGAAAAACCTTAGGGAAACCTACACATTTTGAAGCACGAGATGGCAAATATTGAATTATAAAAAGATGAAATATTTTTACCGAACAAATTTGATATGCAAGGGAGCCATGCCTAACGGCAGGTAGGATTATGAGAGAAGAAAAATCCCGTAGGGATGAACATACTGATAGTCAATTAATTAAGAATTGAAGAGACATGAAATTAAACCAGATTAAAAGAAAAATATTAAACGAAGGGTTGGTAATCCCCGCTCACCCTTTAGCACTTAACCAAAACCGTAAACTGGATGAACGCAGGCAAAGAGCTTTATCGCGTTATTATTTAAATGCCGGTGTAGGTGGCTTAGCTGTAGGTGTACATACCACTCAGTTTGAGATTAGAAAACCCGGGATTGATTTATACCAACCTGTATTAGAACTGGCCAAAGAAGAAATGGATAGTTTTTTTAATGCAACAGGTTATAATGCGTTTAGGGTTGCAGGAGTAATAGGCAAAACCAAAGAAGCCCTTGCTGAGGCAAAAATAGCAGCAGATTTTGGCTACGATGTTGCCCTGCTTGGCTTGGCAGCATTTAATAATGCTACTAACGATGAAATTATTACCCATTGCAAAGAGGTTGCCAAAGTTATTCCCATTATCGGGTTTTACTTTCAAAAAGCAGTTGGTGGCCGCTACCTTGATGTTGATTTTTGGAGAGAATTTGCGAAAATAGAAAATGTGGTGGCCATTAAAATGGCTCCTTTTAACCGCTATCAAACTTTTGACGTGGTGAGAGGGGTGATAGAATCGGGCAGGGCAAATGAGATAGCCCTTTATACCGGTAACGATGATAACATAGTAGTTGACTTATTAGCCAATTATGAAATTACCGTAGAAGGAAAAGTACAGAGTAAAAATATAGTAGGCGGTTTACTTGGCCATTGGTCGGTTTGGGCTCAAAAAGCGGTACACCTCTTAAACGATATTAAAAGAAATAAAGAAAATAAAAGTGTTGATGAGTGGCTTTCTTTAGCCAATAAAGTAACAGATACCAATGCAGCTTTTTTCGATGCTGCCAATGACTTTAAAGGGTGCATTGTTGGGCTTCATGAAGTGTTAAGACGACAGGGATTGCTCGAAGGAGTATGGACACTAAATGAAAAAGAAGTGCTTACCAATGCACAACTAAAGGAAATAGACAGGATTTATGCAAGCTACCCCGAGCTAAATGATGATGCTTTTGTAAAAGAGAACTTAGATAAATGGTTAGCCTAATTATTAAGCCAATAAGAAATAATAAATTACTTATCAGCCTTAGCAAACATCTTTGTGTACTAACCGTAGGTGTACTTATTGGTTGCCAGCAATCTAAAACCGTTAGGCAAAAGGTACAGCAAAAACCTAACATTATCTACATTCTGGCAGATGATCTGGGTTATGGAGATTTAGGTGTGTATGGGCAGAAAAAAATTAAAACACCGCATATTGATAAAATGGCAGATGAGGGAATGCTATTTACCAACCATTATGCAGGCAGTACGGTTTGTGCGCCTTCGCGTGCTTCTTTGATGACAGGCTTGCATACAGGCCATGTATCTGTAAGAGGCAACAAAGAAGTTCAGCCTGAAGGACAGGCTGCTATGGCAGAGGATTTTTCGTTGGCAAAAATGCTGAAAAAAGAAGGATATAAAACCGGAGCCTTTGGCAAATGGGGGCTTGGGTTTGTAGGCAGTAAAAGTGATCCTAATAACCTGGGGTTTGACGAATTTTTTGGCTACAACTGCCAGCGGCAAGCCCACAGTTATTATCCCAAACACCTTTGGAAAAATACCCAAAAAGTAATTTTAGAAGGAAATGATGGAGAACACACTGAAGTATATGCCAGTGATTTAATTCAAAAAAAGGCGATTGAATTCATCGAAAATTCTAAAGATGAGCCTTTCTTTCTGTTTTTGCCTTCCATAATTCCTCG
>JAMOMJ010000454.1 GCA_027067135.1 Cyclobacteriaceae bacterium | reverse complement strand
TAGAATCTCCCCGAAATTGCTATGTATGCAAAACGGTTTACACCAAAATGCACCATTTCTACGATACTATGTGCCCTAGCTGTGGCGATTTTAATTATGCTAAACGATTCCAAACCGCAGATTTAACGGATCAAGTGGCTGTTATTACAGGTTCTCGACTAAAAATTGGGTATCATATTACCTTAATGCTCTTACGGGCTGGTGCTACGGTGGTGGCTACCACCCGCTTTCCCATAAATTCAGCCCAACGGTTTGCCAAAGAAAAAGACTTTCATATATGGGCTAAGCGACTGCATGTACACGGGTTAGATTTACGACATATCCCTAGTGTAGAGATTTTTTGCAATTATATTGAGCAGCAATACGATCGACTAGATATTTTAATCAATAATGCGGCACAAACTGTTAGAAGACCTTCGGGGTTTTACCAGCACTTAATGGCAAAAGAAGAAGTACCTTTCGAAGAATTGCCACAATCAGTTAAGAATGTCTTAAGTAACCATAATGATTGCTTACACGAATTACGATCACTTTCAGCAAATGTTTCTAGTAATCAAAATACTACCTTGCCCGTAAGTTGGCATGGCTCAGAGCCTGGCATAGGCCTACGTGCATCTGCCAAACTATCTCAAATACCTTATAGTTTCGATAATTCATTGCCAACCAAAGAGGTATTTCCGGAAGGAAAGCTAGATGCAGATTTGCAACAAGTTGACTTACGTAAAACCAACAGTTGGCGGTTGAAACTAGGTGAAATTGAAACCCCGGAAATGGTAGAAGTACAATTGGTTAATGCGGTAGCCCCCTTTGTGTTATGCAATAAACTATCGCATATTATGCGAAAGGAAAATACAGGCAAAAAGCACATCATCAATGTATCGGCTATGGAAGGCAAATTCCATCGTTTTCATAAGGAAGACCGCCACCCACATACCAACATGGCCAAGGCTGCGCTCAACATGATGACCCACACTTCTGCCTCTGATTTTGCCAAAGATGGCATTTTTATGAATGCGGTAGATACGGGCTGGGTTACAGACGAAGACCCAGCTGAGCTATCTAGAAAAAAGCAAGAAGAACACGATTTTCAACCACCATTAGATATTGTGGATGGGGCAGCTCGTGTGATGGACCCCTTAATTGATGGGATTAATACGGGTAAACATTGGTGCGGCAAATTTTTAAAGGATTATAGACCAATTGATTGGTGATAAACGACATTATATTATACAGGCTACAACAAGAAGTGTATGTTCTAATTGGTAAAAAAAGCAATACCACTCCAAATTTTTCCTTTCTGAGGCACGAAGAACCTTCTAAGATTAGAAAGTCGTCTCAAACTTGAGAAGATTCTTCGTGCCTCAGAATGAAAAAAGTAAAATTTGGAATACTGAATATTCATCCATCTATACGAGAAGTAATAACTGATATTAATAGTACTGAATATGCTCAAATACACTAATTTCTATCTCATACGCATCGAGTTCCTCGGTTTTAGATACCACGGCTGGCAAAAGCAGCCCAAGTTTAAAAGTGTGCATGGCATGATTGATAAAACGGTAGAGTTTGTATTGGGGCATGCCAATTTTAAAACACTAGGTTGTGGGCGTACCGATGCCAAGGTTTCAGCCGATGATTATGCCTTTGAGCTATTTTTTAATGATGATATTATGCCTGAGAAACTGCTCCACTCATTCAATAAAAACCTCCCATCAGATATTAGAGCCAAGTCGATTGAAATGGTAAATTCTTCATTTAACATCATCCAAAACGTAAAAATGAAAGAATACCATTATCATTTTTCATCAGGCGAAAAATCTCATCCCTTTAATGCTCCTTTTATTAGAGATTTTGGTAAAGCCTTGGACATGGAAAATATGAAGATTGCCGCCAAGCTGTTTGAAGGCACTCACAATTTTAAGCGATATGTAAGTAAACCTGTCCCTAAAACCGTGTTTGAACGAGAGATTATTAGTTCTGTAATTGAGCCAAATACAAAGTTTACTGGCTCACTTACTGCATCTAATGCCTTTGTATATAAGGTAAAAGCAAAAGGTTTTTTACGCTACCAAGTACGTTTAATGATGGGTGCATTAGTAGAAGTTGGCAGAGGAGTATGGAGCGTTGATGACCTTAAACAATCTCTAATTGATTATAATGGCACTCAAATTAAGCATGTGGCTCCTTCTTCGGGGCTTACGCTACACAAAGTAGAATTTGATTAATCATGTCTGAAGGTTGATTCGTTCCAGTGGATACTTGTGTTTGGTCGGTATTTTATAATTACTTTTGTACAAACAGTTCTCTATGCTTTCCAATAACGATATACTAAAAAAACTACGTGTTGCCCATAAAATGCGTAATGAAGATATTATTGAGGTACTTAAACTCGTTAATTTTGAAATCTCCAAGGGGGCATTGGGAGACATGTTCCGCAAAGAAGACCACCCAAATTATGTGGAAGCAGGAGATCAGATTTTACGAAATTTCCTTAATGGCTTAATTATTAAACTGCGCGGCCCAATGCCAAAAAAGAAGGGCTAAGTTCTAATAAGCACAGCAAAATATACACAACTTGTAGTTCATTCATGCACCTATGTATTTCTCCCGCAGATCGCTGATTTACGCAGAAAAAAACCTGCGTTATCTGCGAAAAATACTAGCAGAGTCGATAATAAGAGCTTTAAAAAAATGCTGTAATAAATAGAACTTAGTAACTGTAAATAAATAACTACTCTGTTTTGACTTGCTATTTTGTCTTTACTTTTCGTTAAAAAATAGAACCATAGCTATGGCTATGCTTATATTTTTTGCCTCAATTAAAAACAAAATTTCTGAATCAAATTCAAAGCACTTATTTATTTACAGCTACTTAGCCAAAAGAAGTAATTCAAATTAGCAGTTATACCAATTGTAATACGCCATCATTTTTAACAGTAGTCATCACAAAAGAGCTTTGCACTCGGCCAATATTATCTAAAGCTGCCAGTTTGGTGGCTATAAATGCCTGGTACTCAACCATATCCTTGGCTACTACTTTAAGCATATAATCTACCATGCCTGCAATATGGTAGCACTCAATTACCTCTTCCAGCTTTTTAACCTCCGTTTCAAATTGCCTGATATTACTTTGGTTATGCTTGTCGAGCGTAATGGAGCAAAATGCAACTAAATGCAGTCCCACTTTTTCTTTATTAATACGTGCAGAGTATCCTGTAATAACATTAGCTTGCTCCAATTTTTTAATGCGATCAAAAATGGGCGTATTGGTCATATTAAGGGCTGCTGCAATTTCTTTAATCTTCATTTTAGCATCCTTTTGAAGTAAATGAATGATTTTTAGATCAATCTTATCAAGGGCATAGTTCATTGTTTAGAATATTTTTCTTTTATGCAAAATAAATTTAACTTCAAAAGTAATTATTTCTTTTATAATATAATATACAGTTATATTTTCTAATAATACTTTGTTTGATATTATTAATTTCTTTATATTGTAAATTTGTAGAGATGTAATCATATAAAGCCAACATAGAAATGAACAAGAAAAATATGCGTCCGGAAAGTTTAATGATGAGTTATGGTTATAAGCCTGAGTTATCAGAAGGAGCCGTAAAGGTGCCTATTTTTAATACATCAACCTTTGTGTTTAAAACTGCCGAAGAAGGCAAAGCACAATTTGAAATTGCCTATGGCTTAAGAGATAAAAATGAGGGGGAAGAGCCAGGTTTAATCTATAGCAGAATAAACAACCCAAACCTTGAAATTCTGGAGAACAGGCTTGGATTATGGGATAAAGCAGATGATTGTGCTGTTTTTGAAAGTGGCATGTCGGCTATTAGCACGGTATTACTTGAATTTTTAAAGCCTGGTGATTTATTATTATACAGCTTTCCTACTTATGGTGGAACCGACCATTTTATCCATCACTTTTTAC
>JAMOMJ010000453.1 GCA_027067135.1 Cyclobacteriaceae bacterium | reverse complement strand
TTCAGGGTTAATTGCATATTGCTTTTTCCCTAAAAAACCATCCATTAAATTTGAAACCAAAAAAACGAATCAATTAGTGCTTTTTTAACTCGAACTCAGGTTAGTAGGCATTTTTTCGTTTTATGGCTAAAGTTAATTTAAATATTGGGTGAGGTTTGAATGTTGTGTAGGTCATAAAAAAACCACCTCGAGAAAGAGGTGGTTTTCTAAAACTATTTGTTTACTATTTTTATTTAGTTCTTAAATGCCCACATGTCAACATCTAACAAATGTCCACCTTGGTTAGCTATGGCAGTATCGTAAGAAGCTTTATTAGATAAACGTTCTGAATCTGGGTATAAAAATCTTCTAGGCACAACACCAGATGGATTACTACCATTGGCACCATTGGGATCAGGCGTAATAGAAGGAAATCCAGTTCTTCTATAATCATTCCATACTTGTACGGGGTTAGATCCATAAAGAGATTTATATTTCTCTACGATTATTGTTTCCAAATTAGCTCCAGTTACTGTCGCAAGATATGAGGTAGTATTACCAGCCGGAATTGCTAAGAAGTCCATATTAGCTTTAATTGCATCTTTCATAGCAGGTACAGGATCTCCACCAGTTCTTTGTAGAGCTTCCGCTTCAATAAATTTAACTTCTGCATAAGATATTAAAAGAGAGGGCGAATCAAATTTAGCCCAAAATAAATCTGCATTACCATTTTGAAAATACAACTGATCACCATCAACATTAGGTGTCATGTATTTACTTTTTCTTGGATCTCCATCAGTTAAGTTATCAAAATAGGGTGCAATAATTAAAGTATTTGGTCTTTGAATTCCAAAAAGAGCTAATGGATTACCTCCATTAGGATTACCCTCGAAAGTAAATACTGGAGAACTTCCATTACTATCAAAGCTCAAAGCAACTTCACTTAGTGCTTTTGTGGCAGCACTTGGATCTCTCTTTGATAATTGTAAATAATAACGAGCTTTTAAAGCATGAGCTGTTGCAATCCAATCAACACCAACTAAATCTCCTAATGGACCTTGAGGATCATCTAGACCAAAATCAGCAATTGCCTCATCTAATAAGGTTTGAATAGTATTGTATATATCCTCTTGCGTGTCATAAGAAGGAGATAAATTTTCCGACCCTTTAAAAGCAGTACTATAAGGAATATCTCCCCAAAAGTTAGTTGATAATCCTAAGTTAACGGCTAGGTAAATTTTAGCTAATCCTCTTGTATGAGGAACATCTCCTTGGGCATTTGCACGATCAATCATATCTACACAATCTCTCATAGAGCCTGTGTATAGCCCAAATTCCCATAAGTTAGCTAAGGTTCCTTCATCAACGGCATATTGTGTAAATGCTACTTGTTGAGCATCAAAGCCCTCATATTGTTGCATAAAAATACCTGCAAGCCTTCCAGCTGATGCTACTAAATTTCTATGGGTTTGTGTTTGCATTGTTGGTGTTATGGCCACAAGGCTAACATTATCTCCACCAGGTCTGGTGGGATCTAAGTTTGTGTCTCCAAAATCATCACATGATGTTGTAAACATAATCAATGATAAAGCTAAAGATAAATTAAAATATTTTTTCATTTTTCTAAATTTTAGAATGTTATTTTTAATGCTAAAGAATAGCTTTCTGTTAAAGGCTGGTTAAAGTAGTCAAGACCTATACCATTTGAATCACCTGTAAGGTTAGTTTCAGGGTCTATACCAGGATAATCAGTTATTACTAAAAGATTTCTTCCTGCTAAACTTATTGATGCTGAAGTTAACCCTCCTTTTTCAATAAACTTGACTGGTAAATTGTAAGATAAAGCCACTTCTCTTAATTTTAAGAAAGAAGCATCATATACATTATCTTCAGAAACACCACCAAACCCGTATCTTATCCATCTGTTAGCACCTAGTCCGCCAGCTGGGTCAGCATAGGCAACAGCAGTTGTGTTAGGTTGTCCGTCCGATTGTCTAATACCAGATACGACGTAAGAATCATTACGTAAATCCCCCGTTTTTTTTGAAACACCAAAGTAATCTAAGATACCACAAGTACCACACCATACATCACCACCTTTTCTATAATCGAATAAAGCAGTTAAGCTTAAATTCTTATATGAGATAGTATTTCTAACACCTAAGGTGAAATCAGGTATAGGATCACCAATAACTCCACTGGTTGGATCCTCTAAAGCAACACCATCATCATCTACCAATTGATTGCCATTTGCATCCCTTAACCAACGACTTCCAAAAATAGCACCATATGACTCTCCAACAACAGCTCTGGAAGATGTAGAAGTAAAACCATTTAATAATATGGGTTCGATTCCTTCAACTAATTCCTCAACGATATTTTCCATTTTCGTAAAATTGGCGTTAATACTCCAACTAAAATCATCAGTTTGAATAGGAATTATATTTGTTGATATTTCCCAACCTGAATTAGAAATTCTACCTGCATTAATTACACGGTTTGTAAAACCAGTTGTAGCTGGTTGGCTTACCTGTATGATTTGATCTTTAGTTTCTTTATCATAATAGGCTATATCAAATGTTAACCTGCTATTAAAAAACTTAAATTCAGCACCAACTTCAAATTCCGTTGTAACTTCTGGTTTGATGTTCGCATTTCCTAACAAAGCAGATCTTTCAAAAGCAACACTTGAAAATAATGGGAACACGTTATTATCTATAAACCCATCACCTCCTGCAGAACCTGGGTTATAATAAGTTAATGTACTAAAGGTAGGTGCGTCGTTACCTGTTCTACCCCAAGAACCACGTAATTTACCATAGTTAAACCATGAACTCTCGCCCATTAATTCAGAAAATATAAAACTACCACCAACACTATAACTTTGGAAGTCATTATTATCGACTGGCAGCGTAGAAGACCAGTCATTTCTAAATGAGGCATTGACAAATAAAGTATTATCGTAGGCTAAAGTGACGTTTCCTAGAAATGCTCTTAATTTTTTTCTATCTACAATTTCCTGACTGGTTTGTGAGGCCGTGTTAGAAACATGGAAAAATCCAGGAATTGTTAATCCAAAACCATCCGTTCTTCTTATTAAGTTCTTGTTTGTAAATTGATCATAACCTAATGTTGCACCAATATTTAACTTTTCATTAATATCTTTATTTATTAATAAAAGTAATTGTGCGTTAACATCTTCATTGCTCTGTTCTCTATCGGTCATATTTCCATTAGCGTCATCCGCCGAACCAACATCAACACCCAATTTTCTTGAATCAGTATATCTATCAAATCCATAAGTTCCTCTAACAGTTAACCAATCCGTAGCTTTATACTCAAGTTTTAGGCTTCCAATAAATCGATTTACATCATCAAAAGAAGGGTTTTTTGCCACTGTCCAGTATGGGTTGTCATAAATACCAGCTCTGTAACTTCTTTGCGATCCATCAGGAGCTACAAAGGTATTTGGGTCATTCGCAGCATCACTTCCACTTAAACCATTACCGTTATCAAAAGTAGGGGCAGTTCTTAATAAACCAAGCATTATACCAGATATGTTTGACCCACGCTGTACTCTTCTACCACCTGAATTTACATAATTACCACCTGCAGTTATATTAATCTTTTTTGTTAAGTCTGCAGAAATAGTAGCTCTAAAAGATTTTCTATCGAATTGTTCTGTAGGCGACATTCCTGTCTGATCTAGCTTTCCAGCAGATACAAAATAATTAATACTTTCCGTTCCTCCACTTATAGAAGCGTTGATATCTGTCATGATACCTGTTTCAAAGAAAGTTAAATTATCATATGCTTTTGCTGGTGTTCCATTGCCAGTACCACTAGCAACTAAACGGCCATTTTGATCATAAGGATAAGTGGTGTCGCCATCAAATTCTAAATCAGCTATTGCCGGTCCCCAGCTAAAACCTTCAAAAGTTTCAGGCCCTCTCCATGTAGGAACTCCGCCTCTAGGTCTACCTTGAGCATATTGTTTTTGTAATTCAGGAAATCCTCTAGCGTTCGAAAAAGCTATATTAGATGTTATTGTAATTCTTGGAGCTCCAGTTTTACCTGATTTGGTAGTTATCAAAATAACCCCATTAGCTGCACGAAGACCATACAATGTTTGAGCAGCAACACCTTTTAAAATGGTCATAGAGGCAATGTCATTTTGATTGATGTCTATGGCTCTGTTTGAATTGTCAACACCACCAGTAGCATTTAAAGAAGAACTGTTGTCAATAGGGACACCATCAACTACAAATAATGGACTGTTAGACCTGTTAATAGATGTATTACCCCTAATTCTAATATTAGCTGAGGCTCCAACAGATCCTGAAGATGAAGTTACCTGTACACCTGCTGCTTTAGATGAGAGAGCAGAAACAATGTTAACCTCATTGGCATTTTCAATTTCATCAGAATCTACTGTTTGTACTGCATAACTAAGTGATCTAGGCTTAGCCTTAACACCAAGAGCAGTAACAACTACTTCATCAAGTACATTGTCTGAAGTTAACACTACATTAATAGTGTTATCAGCACCAACTGTAGCAGATTTTGTTGTCATACCTATGAAGCTATACACAAGAACATCTCCTGTATTTGCTTGAATAGCATAATTACCATCAAAATCTGTTTCAGTACCTGTTGTAGTACCTTTAATTATAATACTAACTCCTGGTAAAGATCCTGACTCATCAGTAACAGTACCTGAGATAGTTTTTTCTTGTGCAAAGGTAAATTGCACTACAAACGCTAGCAATAGCGTTAAAATTCCACTAAACTTTGTTTTCATGTTTATATTTATTTGAATTAATTGTTACAAATGTCTTAATAATTTGTTAAATAACCAAGCTTTTTATAAGGAATAAAAAAATAAAAGACCCAATTAAATAGTGCCTATTAAAAAATAGTAGCAATTTTTAAATGAAAACGCGAATTGTCAAAGGTTAGTGGGGTGCCAGAAAACCCACCCAAAGCATAGCCTAGATTTACAAAACCTAGTTTTGAGGTAAATGCATAGCCTAGGCCAATACTAAAGAGTTGAGTCTCCTTATTTGAAATTTTTGATTTAAGGTAGCCAAGGTCTGTTATTGAATAAATGTAGGATGTGTTATTTGGTGTGAATCTATATTCAAAATTCA
>JAMOMJ010000452.1 GCA_027067135.1 Cyclobacteriaceae bacterium | reverse complement strand
TAAAGAAGTATTTAAGCAATTTCAAACAAGTGGAAGAAAAGCTCAAGTCGGTTGAAGAGAAGGATCACCTTTCTCAATTTCAACCACCTATTACTGGCGAGCTAATAATGGAAACATTTCAGATAAAGCCTTCTAAGGTTATTGGTGTTATTAAGGATGAAATAAAAGAAGCCATTTTAGAAGGGAAAATAAATAATGATTTTAACGAAGCTAAAACTCTTATGATGAAACTAGCTTCAAAACACGGATTACACAAAAATTAATTAAAATACAGATGAACAAAATTTTAAAACTATTGCTTATTGGTGTGAGTTTTTCATTCCAAAGTATTGCTCAAAACGCTGAACAAGCAGAGAGTACTCCTACCGATGATAAATCGCCTATTTATTGGCTTTATGATGCTCATTATCGAATGGCGATTCAGTATAATGATTATGCTGAAGCCAAAAGTGCTCTTTATAACCTAGTATTATTGGAGCCACAAAATGACTCATTACGTTATAACCTTGCCTATATCTATTTCGATAATAATCAAAATCCATCCACAATTTTGGCTTGTAACGATATTTTGGCTATGAATCCTAACCATTTAGGGGCTTTGGAGCTCAGTGCCGCAGCATTTGAAAATCTGGGATTAAAGGATAAAGCTTTACCTAATTACGAGAAACTCTATATGTTATCTTCCAATTTAAATGCACTATATAAGATGGCATTTTTACAATACGACCTAAAGAAGTATGCAGAATGTGGAGTAAATATTGATATTTTATTAGCACACACAGAGTTAGCAGACGCCAATGTTGTCTTTTCCGAAGAGAATAATGAGCAAAAAGAGTACCCAATGAAGGTGGCAGTTTTAAACTTAAGGGGACTTGTTAATGTAGAAATAGGTAATAAAGAGTTAGCAAGGAAAGCATTTGAAGAAGCTCTTGCTATTTCTCCTGATTTTCAACTGGCAAAATCTAACTTAGCGAAATTGAAAGAATAGTTCCTGAAGTTCATACCAGTAGTTAAATATAAACTTTCGAAATAGTGATAAACTATTTCGAAAGTTTTTTTAGTTTATACGCAACCCTTTTTGATCGCTTATGTCTTTTAAGTAGATTTAGATAATTGGAAGCCAAACAGATAAATATTCATGCAGACTTGATTGAAGCTTGTTTGCAAAATGACAGCGTTGCGCAGTATAAACTGTATAGCTTATATTCAAAGGCCATGTTAAATGTTGCTTTTAGAATATGCAATAATGTAGAACAGGCTGAGGATCTTTTGCAAGAATCGTTTATCAGTGCTTTTAAAAATCTTTCTTCTTTTAAAGGAACTGCTTCATTTGGTTCGTGGCTAAAACGAATAGTTATAAATACTAGTTTAAACTATTTGCGATCGAAGAAAATGGAATTTGATGAGTTAGAAGAAAGCGATAGTCCGGTTGTAGAGGAGGATGTTGATTTTAGTGGTCAGAATCTTTTGGTTAGTAAGGTAAAAGAAGGGATTGAGCAGTTACCAACAGGTTATAGACTTGTTATTAGCTTGTATTTGCTAGAAGGTTATGACCATAAAGAAATAGCCGAGGTGTTAGAGATAAGTGAATCAACTTCTAAATCTCAGTACAACAGAGCAAAAAGAAAATTAAGAGAAATTATTAAAGCAAAAAGTTATGACACGGGATATGCAGGATAACTTAGAAAAATTTATAAAAAAACATAGAGATGAATTTGATGATTTAACTCCAAGTGATTCTTTATGGAAAGGTATAAATAAAGAACTTTCGCAAGAACATAAGAACTCTAATCAAATATTTTTTTGGAAGGTGGCCGCAATTATTTTATTCACTTTTTCATTGGGCTTAACTTTATTCATAAACAAAAATATGCTTCAGACCGAAGAGCAGGTTGCTGTGTATGATGATGAGTTTATGGAAACTGAGAATTACTATACTTCGGTAATAAATACCAGACAACAATTAATTAGAGCAGTTGCTCAAACATATCCAGATATTGAAAGTGATTTTGAAAGTGATTGGAAAAAACTCGATGAAGGTTATAAGAATTTAAAGCTGGAATATGAGAAAAATAAAAATGAAGAAATTAGAAGTGCTTTAGTACAAAATTTAAGAGCAAGGCTCAACTTATTGAACAAACAAATTGAAGTGCTTGAACAAATAGAAAAACAAGATGTGAAAATTCTTGAGATTTAGATCTTAAAATATAAAATTATGAAACGATTTTTAATGATAGCTTTAGTGGTAATAATGCCTCAAGCAATTTTTGCTCAATATGAAGCTAGCAAAATAGTTACTAGACACTATGAAGTATCTGGAAATGGAAGTTTAGAGGTTATTGGTAAATATGGCGATGTTCATATAGACACTTGGAATACCAATAAGGTAGAGCTTAAAGTGGTGATTGAGGTTAAAAAAAGATCTGAAAAGCAAGCCAAAGAAATGCTGGATAAGGTAACAATTAGTATAGATGAAGGTAATAAAGAAACGTTGAGTTTTAGAACCAATATAGATGGTTCTTTTAATAATAAGTCGGGTGAAAAATTAAAGATAAAGTATTGGATTAAAGCACCAAAGTCGTTGGCCTATCGAATAAAAAATAGTTACGGTAATTTTTATATAGCCGATAATACAGGAAAGAACGATTTTAAAATAGCCTATGGAAATATTAAGGCTGAAAAATGTTTAGGCCAAACCAGGCTAAAACTGAGCTACGGAAATGGAGAAGTGGAAGAAATAGGAGAGGGGAATTTAGAAGTTAGCTATTCCAATATTACGTTTGGAAATATGAAAAACACTACCATTGAAAACAACTACTCTAACTTAGATGCAGAGGATATGGGTTTGGTAAGTATTGAAAACAGGTATGGAAATTTGAAAGCAAAGTCTATAAATAGTATAAAAGGATCTTCTAAGTACGGTAACGTAACCATTGGTAAGCTCTATAAAGAAATTGATTTTGGTGGCGGTATTAAAGTAAATTGGATTTCTAAAGATTTTGAAAAGATTAACCTTGAGGCTAAGTATGGATCTATTGAATTAAAATTTGAAAAAGGTTTTGGAGCAACAATTATTGCTGAAATGACCTATTGCACGCTCAAATTTGGAGATGTTCCTTTTGATTACTCTCAAATTAGAGAAAAGGCTCAGCAAAGTTATTACAAAGGTATAATTGGAGATAAAAATGCCGTTGGAAATAGAACGATTAATATAAAATCAGCTTATGGTAATGCTAAAATCAAGTATGCTGATTAAGAGGTACTGTCAGTTAGCTTTCCATCGCTACAGGTGAGAACCCTGTTTGGGTTTGCTTCTAGCAATTTAAAGTCGTGAGTAGCCATTAAAATGGCTGTTCCGCTTTTATTAATTTGCTTAAACAAATCAAATATGCCTTGTGATACTTCGGGGTCTAGGTTACCTGTGGGTTCATCGGCTAAAAGTATGGAAGGTTCGTTTAGTAAGGCCCTAGCAATTACTACCCTTTGTTGCTCTCCACCAGATAATTGATGTGGCATTTTAGTACTAATGGCACCTAAACCAACTTGCATTAATACTTCAGCAGTTTTTTTCTTTATTTTCGAACGATCTTTCCAACCTGTTGCTTTCATTACAAATTCCAAATTTTCGGCTACAGTGCGATCGTTGAATAATTCAAAATCTTGGAATATAATTCCTAATTTTCTACGTAAATAAGGTACTTCTTTTGGCTTTATATTTTTAATGCTGAAACCTGCAATTGTAATATCACCTAGCCTTAAAGGAATATCTGCGTATAATGTTTTTAATAGAGAAGATTTACCACTTCCAGTTTTACCAACAAGGTAAACAAACTCCCCTTTGTTAATGGTGAAATTTATATTGCCAAGAATGGTCTCATTTTCTTGAAAAATACTAGTATCTATTACTGATACAATGGGCTCTGAAGAAAAACTCATATAAAGTCTAGTTTGGTAAGTTTTCCAAAAGGTAACTCATTTATTAGAGTTTGCAAATTTTCTTCGTGTTGTTCTAAATTATACTTTTCAAGATCTCTTAAGGGGCGGTCGGCTCTAAAGTAGCCAACTAAAATAAAATCATCATCTCTTAATTGAATATAGTCTGGAATCTTAGCTTTTCCTTTAATCTTAATAATGTACATTCGAAGCTAAATTTATGCTTGCGATTTTTTATAATCTTCTAAGAAGGTTTTAAGGCCACTGTCGGTTAAAGGGTGTTTTAAAAGCCCAGTAATTACTTTGAGAGGACAAGTAGCCACATGAGCTCCTATTTCTGCACATTGTATTAGGTGCATTGTATGCCTAACCGAAGCGGCTAGTACCTGAGTCTCAAACTCATAATTATCGAATATGTGTACTATTTGCTCAATAAGTTCAGTTCCATCTTGGCTAACATCATCTAGTCTGCCTATAAAAGGAGATACATAGGTTGCTCCTGCTTTGGCAGCTAGTATAGCCTGTCCTGCAGAAAAAACCAATGTGCAGTTTGTTCTAATGCCTTTATCAGAGAAATACTTAATTGCCTTAACCCCATCTTTTATGATTGGCACCTTAACTACTATTTTTGGACTTAAAGCAGCAAGTGCTTCTCCTTCTTTAATCATTCCTTCTAAGTCAGTTGCAATAACTTCTGCACTAACGTTATCATCTACAATGTTGCAAATAGCTTGGTAGTGGGCTATTATATTGGCTTCTCCTTTAATACCTTCTTTGGCCATTAGCGATGGGTTTGTAGTAACACCATCTAGGATGCCAAGGTCATAGGCTTCTTGAATGTCTTTTAAGTTAGCGGTATCGATAAAGAATTTCACGTTTGCTTAATTTAGAAATTTAAAAATAAAAAAGGCAAACCGAGTATCGCACTGCTACAACCGCCTACCCTTGCTTCCTTCCGGACCTGGGGGAGTTTGGCAGGAGCTAGTCGTACCGATTTGCCGCTGCAAAGTTATATTGTTTTGGGAAACAATTAAAAGTAATTAAAATTATTTTGTGGCTTGAGCAAGATATAAATTGAACTCAAGTGGACTTGATGATATAAACTCATCAAAATCAAGGTCTTCGTAAATAGTAGAATCAAACTCTCTGGGAGTTAGCGATATTTCACCGGTAAAAGAGACCAACAGTTCTAACCCTTC
>JAMOMJ010000451.1 GCA_027067135.1 Cyclobacteriaceae bacterium | reverse complement strand
GCCAATGACTTCTTGTATAATGGCAAGGAAATGCAGGATGAACTGGATTTGGGTTGGTTAGACTATGGGGCAAGGATGTACATGGCTGATTTGGGAAGGTGGTTTAATCCAGATTTATTAGCTGACAAATTTACTTCTATGTCACCTTATAATTATGTCTTAAATAATCCTATTGTGTTTGTAGACCCAGACGGGAATGATGTAAGACCTACGAATGCGGCAGCATATAAGGCTATTCTGAATACCTTAACTGCCGCAGACCAAGCATTTATTCAGTTGGATAAAAATGGTTACATTGATAAGAACAGGATTAATGAAGGAAATTCTGAAAGTGGTAATTTTCAAGCTTTGCAAATCTTAGTAAATAGTGAAATTACAACAGAATTTACGGTGAGTAATAATTTTGAATCCAAGGATAAAGACGGTAATATTAAAAATGAAAGTCTCGGTAAAGTAGTTTATGATAATCCGGTTGAATTAATGAAAGAGTTAATGGGTGATGCATTTACTGATGAAATGGCAAAGGATATGGGATTGGAAAATAAAGAAAGTGCAAATGGCAAAATGGGAATAACAATTACTCCGGGAGGAGAAAAAAGTAGTGACGGAGATGGTAGAGGCTCTACAAATGGGAACATACAAGTCATTATTAATGATCAGGCAAATGAAAATGATCAAGCGAGAACTGCTGCACATGAAGGATACGGGCATGCTTTGTTTGAGGTTCAAGGTAAAAACTCAAGTCATAATAAAGAGAATAATCCTGAATTGGAAACACAGATCAAGAAGAGAGTGAATGAAACTGAAAAAAATCTTGAAATTAAATGAGAGTATTTAAATTGATCGTTATAAGCCTTTTTGCATTTCAAAGTATGACTATGTGTCAAAATGTAAAAGATGAGAATTATATTTATAAAGCCGAGGAATGTGATCTATTAGCCCAATTTCCTGAAGGGAATGAAAAGCTTAGTGAATTTATCAGTACAAATTTTAATTGGGTGCAAGGCCAAATTACTGTATCAGGGAATGTTTTTGTCTCATTTACAGTTAATTCCAATGGGAGTATCGATGATGTTAAACTTGAAAAAGGATTATGTACAACTTGTGATATGGAAGCTATGAGATTAATTAAGTCAATGCCAAAGTGGATTCCGGCAAAAAAGGATGGCAAATTTGTAAGATCAAAAATGGTTATTCCTATTAATTTTAGTCTATGACCTCTCAAACTGGTCTAAGGATGTAAAAAGAAAAACTAGCGCAAGTGTCTCACTTGTGCTTTTTTTATTAAATGAAATTGCTAGAGATCTGAATTAGAAACCCAATAATTATAAGGATAAGACCAAGTTTAGCTCGATTGTTTTTCTTTTTGTCTGTTTTTCTAAACTCCTCATTCCGTTCAATGCTGTACATATAGGTAACTGATTGTAAAATTGGGGAATGGATAAAAACCAATAACACTCCAATAATATCGAGTATTAGCCCAAGTGAGTTAACAATTTTGTAAGTAGAGATAGCATCCATTAGTAAATTTCAGGGATTAGTTTTTTAATTTCAGATTCTGCTGCATAAGGATAATTATCTTGCTCATATTCTTTGGTAGCAATGACTATGTCTTTTGCTCTTTGGACTTTATCTTTTTTGTATTGCGGTAGGTTCCATGATGACAGATCATCTATGGCTGAGAAGAAGTAATCTTTTAAGTTGTAACAAGCCCAATAACTATTAGCTACTAAGCTTTTTTCAAGTTCAAAAGAGTTATACACATATCCGTTTTGAGCGTTCCAGTACTTAACAAGTCGGATCATGGGTTTTATCAAGGAATAGTTAGCATCATTTTTATCTGTAAGCTCTTTATTGAAATCATTCGGACTGGTGGATATCCAATCGGTATAATCAGATTTTGGGGCAGGAATATATTTAGTCCCCCAGGACTCATAAGCAGGTACCAAATCAAATTTTATATGATTTAAACTTAGAACTACGGTAGGATGACTCTGGGCTATTTGAGAAGTAGTGTACTTATTTTCAGCAAACTTTCTTAGCCTGTCAATAAATGTTTGAGGTTTATAGCTTGCATCATTATTGAAAATAATCATATAATCAATATCAGATTTTTCATCTGCTTTTCTAGGAAGGATAGTGCCTCTGGTTGAAGACCCAAATTTTAGCTGAACGATGCTGCTGCTACCAAACCAGTCATTCAGTCTAGCTCTTAAGGTAGAAATCGAAGTGTTTATGCTGCTCTTTTCAGTCTCAGACAGCACCAGCTCACTAGAAGTATCTTTTAAATGGTTTAATACAGACATTGTCTTAACAGTTAAGTTCGTTATTAGTGTACTCGGTAGTATAGCCTTTTTCAAAATTCTTTTTAGCTTGAAGAAAATCTTCATCATCTGTAATAGGGGCATTTGCACACTTGGCTATATATTCTTCTGTATGATTGGTGAGAGCTTCTGAAAGCGCTGAATCATCAATTAATCTATCAAGGTATCTGGCCTCAGTATTTCTTATTCGTTTGAAAACTAGATTAAGATTATTAGCAATATTTTCATGTTTATTAGCAATATCAATTTTATTCTTATAATCGGAGAAGGTGGTTGTATATAGGATTAGAAATCCTCCAAGAGCACCTAGAACATTTACGATAATCTGAATCCAGGTGTTATCTCCAGGTATTTTATCCCAAATACCTATGTTCATTATCGTGCTAAAGGATGCTGCAATTGTACCTGCAATAAGGGTAAATTTAAAACGATTACTACCGGTCTTTAACCTTCTGGCAGCGTTGAAATGAGTGCTTTTTTTATAAAGACAATCTACTTTTAGTTTTTGAAGGGCTTTTAAGGTATTGTTAGCCATTACGAATATGCCTGTTTAGCTTTAAAGTCTCGGATAGACATATCCATGAAGTAGTATATTTTCTCTTGAATATCTGAAGGTAATTTTTGTAGTTCCAGAATCCTATTAAGTGTTTTTTTATCGAGTTGCTCATCAGAAGCACCAACAAGATAGTCTAAAGAAACATCTAAGTAATCGGCCATTTTAGCGGCCACTTCAATGGATGGCTTCATCTCATCACGTTCATAACGGCCAATAACTGGTCCTTTTGTAGTAAGGAATTTAGCAAGTTCCTCTTGGGAAATGCTTTTCTTTTTCCGTGCCTCTAATAATCTACTTCCGAAACTCATAAGTGCTTGATAAAACCTAAATTCTTTATAATGGACAAATTTATTTAATGTATAAGTATTAATCAAATCTTAAAAACTTTGTTAGTTAGAATTGAAAGATTAAATTTGAAACCTATAAGTACTAATAAAATATTTTTTGTATGAAAGATAAAGCACTCAGCACAGCCAACCCTGACCACATCACTTATGAGCACCCACCAATGCACATAGCCGTTTTAGGAGGAATTAGACTAGAAGGCTTAGACAGAATGCGGGTAACGCTAAAAGTGCAGGTAGAGCATTTAAGCTTACGCCACAATTTAGACTTGTATAATGACAACCAAACTGAAAAGCTGATTAGGAAAATAGCAGAGCGCTTAGAGATCGGAACCAGTGTAGCAGCCGCAGCCTTAACCGATTTAACCGATGAACTGGAAAAATACAGACTGGAAGAACTAGAGCATCAAAATCAAGCACAGGATAAACGAAAGTTCCTTAGCCCAGAAGAAATCAAACAAGCACAACAATACTTATCTGCTCCCAACCTAATGGAACGCACCAAAGAAGATATAGGCAGATCTGGTGTGATAGGTGAGCACGATAATCGTGTATTAATGTATTTGATTTTTACCAGTAGGAAACGGGACAACCCTTTGCATATTATCAGCTTGGGCAGTAGTGGCATAGGTAAAACCCATTTGCAGGAGAAAGTAAGTGCTTTAATCCCCGAAGAAGATAAAATGGAAATCACCACTTTAAGCGGCAATGCCTTTTACTACTTCGGCCAGCAAGAACTTAGAAATAAGCTGATACTGATAGAAGATTTAGACGGAACCGATGAAGTGCTGTACCCATTAAGAGAAATCAAGAGCAAAAAGCGAATTACTAAAACGGTGGTAATCAAAAATACCAAAGGTGAAACACGAACCGTGAGTTTGGTGGTAGAAGGCCCTGTTTGCGTAAGCGGCTGCACCACCAAAGAAAGCCTGTATGAAGATAATGCGAACCGAAGCTTCTTGATTTACATAGATGAAAGTAAAGAGCAAGATCAAAAAATAATGGCGTACCAAAGAAAGTTAAGTGCAGGTAAAATAGACTTAGCCGCAGAACACGAAATCCAAGAGCAGTTTAAAAATATGCAGCGGGCACTCGTGCCAATTACTATACGAAACCCTTTTGCAGAAAGCTTACAGATCCCCGAAGAAGTATTTAAGCCAAGAAGAAGCAATGCGCACTATTTAGCTTTTATAGAAGCGGTAACCTTTTACTATCAACACCAAAGGGAGAAGCAATATGATAAGGAAACAGGCGAAGAGTTTATTGAAACAAGTATCGAGGACATAGAAGAAGCCAATAAACTGATGAAGGAAATATTGCTCCGCAAATCAGATGATTTAAATGGAGCTACTCGGAATTACTTTGAGCGATTGAAAGACTGGTTGAAACTGGAAGATAAAAACAGTTTTACCAATGTAGGTGCCAGACAAGCCTTGAAAGTAAAAGCCAGTAATCAAAAGCGGTATATGATTGCTTTACAGGAATGGGGTTTGGTACAAAAAGTGAAAGGAGATAAAAAGAATGGCTTTGGCTATGAAGTGAGTACGTATGAAGACCAAACTCAACGAAACAGACGAATAGAAGCTGTAATGGATAAAATCGTACAGAAACTAAGTGCAAGAGGTTCAAGAAGTCCAAAAGAAGTTCAAGCCGTAAAATGAACTACATAACTGCCAATACAAGTAGTATCAGCAGAAAATAGAAGTAGTTCAGTCAAAACCGAAAACACATACCGAAGTGAAAAAACTAAACCTTGAAAATGCCTCATACCGTTACCTAGAGCAGAGCTTCAAGGAATGGCTGGATGTACAAGGTTATGCAGCAAGTACAGTGTATAATTTACCATTACACGTTCGGGAGTTGCTATTTTACTTAACTAATCAAGGCATCCACCACATTAAGCAATTAAA
>JAMOMJ010000450.1 GCA_027067135.1 Cyclobacteriaceae bacterium | reverse complement strand
GAGGCTTTTGTTGGGTCTTTTTCATTCACAGAAAAAACACCTAGCCCATCAAAACTGCCAAAGGCATATTTGTTTACTTCTTGTGCTCCTCCGCAAATAATCATTTCTTCGAGGCCCGATTTTATTAGGTGATACCCAATGCCAATGGAATGAGAGCCTGAAGCACAAGCTGCACTAATTGTAAAATTAATTCCTTTTAGCTTAAAAATAGTAGCAAGGTTCATGGTAACAGTACTATTCATCGACTGAAATATGGAGCCAGAGCCTACCAGCATGGTGTCTTTTTTAGCTCTTATTGTATCAACTGCTTCAATCACTGCTTTGGCAGATGAATCGTTGCCGAATAAAATTCCAACAATATTATTTTCTAAATACTCTAAATCTACACCTGCCATATCAAGTGCTTCTTTGGTAGATACATAGGCATATTTAGCTTCTTCAGACAAACCAATTCTTTCCCTTCTTTTAAGTTGCCCTTTTAGGTCTGGCTCTCTAACTATGCCCGTAAGTGCTGATCTAAATCCAAATTTTTTGCGCTCCTGATCTATCCCAATTCCACTTTTACCTTTTATAAGAGCATCTCTTACTTCACTCACATTTTCTCCCAAACAAGAATAAATTCCCACTCCTGTTACTACTACTCTTTTTAATTGGTTATTTGTCATACTCTCCAGCAACTAGTCTAGTTTAACTATGAATTCCTCCGTTAATATTAATTATTTCTCCAGTAATGTAAGCTGCTTTATCAGAGGCAATAAATGACACCAAATCAGCAACTTCTTTTGCCTCTCCAAAGCGTTTCATCGGCACCAGTTTTTTAAGCATTTCAACATCTAAATCTTGGGTCATATCGCTTGCAACAAACCCCGGAGCCACCGCATTAACAGTAATATTTCTTTTGGCAATTTCCTGAGCAAGAGACCGAGTGGCGGCAATCATTCCTCCTTTGGCAGCAGAATAATTTACCTGCCCAGGAACTCCTTTTAACCCAGACAACGAAGCAATATTAATAATTCGACCGTACCTGTTTCTTACCATGTGGGTTAACACGCTCTTTGTAACATTAAACATTCCTTTTAAGGATACATTTACAACATCATCAAACTGAGATTCTTCCATAAAAACCATTAAATTGTCTTTGGTTATCCCTGCGTTATTAACCAATACTTCTATTTTAGAATCTTTATTATTCAAAATCCAGTTTGATAAAGTTTTTTCTACCAATGTTCCATCTTCTACCCTAAATTGCATGAGCTCAGCGGAACCTCCTTCAGCTTCTATTTGTTTTTTTGTCTCATTTGCAGCCTCTTTATTACCAGCAAAATTAATAAGTATATGTAACCCCAAATCTTTTGCAAGGGTAACTGCAATAGCTCTACCCAACCCTCTTGAAGCACCCGTTACTAATCCACACTTTCTCATAAATTTATGTTGGTTTTACTATATTGTTTATTTAGAAATAATCTGGAGTAATTTTAATTATTGATAAATTTTGTCATCACCTTTTTTTTCAGCGATTCCATATTTTGGTTTAAAGATACATCTTCAATTAACTCGGGTACTTCTGCCCGAACAAAAGCGTAAAGAGCTTTTGCTGAGGTTGAAAAATTATCGAAATTGTCGCTAATATCCATTGCTTGAGCAACAGCGATTAAGTGCATTGTAAGAACATCAAATGCATTATCAATTACCTTTTTAGATAATAAAGCAGCATTTGTACCCATGCTCACAATATCTTGATTATCTCCATTATTAGAAATACTATGAACAGACATAGGATTACTCAAAGTTTGATTTTCTGCCGTAGTTGAAACAGCAGAAAATTGCATGCCCTGAAGCCCAAAATTCAACCCCAGTTTACCTCTATTTAGAAATGGAGGAAATTTATCATTCAACTTTGCATTCATCAGGTAATTAAGTTGGCGTTCCATTAAAATACTAAGTTTCGTAATACCAATTTTAAGCTTATCCATTTCATAAGCAATGTAGTCGCCATGAAAATTACCTCCGTGGTACACATTTTGGCTTTTAGCACATATTATGGGGTTATCATTTGCCGAATTATATTCATTTTCAACTACTTCTTTTGCATTTTGCCATGCATCTAACACCGGGCCTAAAACTTGAGGCACGCATCGCAAAGAATAATACTCTTGTACTTTTTCGGAAAAATATTCTTTGCCTTTAATATGTTTTTCATTAAATAAATGTTCATTTCTTTTTTTAAGTACTTTACCATCTTGCAAATGTGCCCGCATAGATGCTGCCACTGTTTGCTGCCCTGCATGCTTTTTAGATTCGTTCAGTTCTGCTGAAAAAGAATCATTATACGAAGCTGTTAGTTCGTTCATTACAGACGATGCCATAATACCCCAGTCAATTAATCGCTTGGAGTAAATAAGATTAATGGCGGCAATGCCACTCATACAAGATGTACCATTTATTAAGGCCAACCCGTCTCTTAGTTTTAATTCAACTGGCCTAATCGATAACTCTTTTAATACCGCTGTGGTTTTTAACATTTCATTTTTGTAAAACACTTTTCCTTCGCCAATAAGTGCATATGCTAGATGCGCCAATTGCACCAAATCGCCACTGGCGCCAACACCACCGTGTACTGGTATAATTGGATAAATACCTTCTTTAATAAATACCTCTAAGGTTTTGGTTAAAGCCGGGCTAACCCCTGAAAACCCGAGTGCTAAAGTGTGCAATCGAGAAATCATTACTGCTTTTACATAAGAAGGCTGTAAAGAATCGCCAATACCATTTGAGTGGCTTCTTATTAAATTATATTGGAGTTGGTTAAGTTCGTTATCTGAAATAACGTATTGAGCCATGGGGCCAAAGCCTGTGTTAATTCCATAAATAACTTTTTCTTTTGCAAAAGTTGTGAGAAACTCAAATGACTCAAAAATTTTACGGTGCTGTTGCTCGGATAAAACATAGTCTTCTCCAAAAAACAATAGCATTTCTAATTTATCTAGTGTAATACTTTCCAACTAAATGTTATTAACTTTCAAAAAAATAGCAAAGTACAAATAAATATACAAAATATTAAAAACTCATTGCGCTACAATTAAAATTAGCTTTAAACTGCTAATATATTATTTTTGCCATCCAATAGGCTCCAATAACTTGGGTAGATTGGCTAAATGTTAAATTTTATTAAATGTCGAATTTTTTTGTTTATACTCTTCTAATCCTTTTATTTTTTTTAGGTTGGTGGAGTTTCTCAAATTTGCATATCTCTGAAGACCTTGACACGGCTATTCCTAACGCTGCGGCATTTAAAAAGATTAAACCATTACTAGACAAAGGGAAAAAATCAGTGGTCTTTTCTTTGGCTCTTAACCCATCAACGGATAATGCATATATTACCGAAAAAAAAGCCATAGAGCTTGTAACGGCACTTAAGCTAAAGGCTGGTTCGCATATTAATAATTTGCAGTACAAAAGCGATTTAGACCCTTCAGTGGTTAGTAATTATTTTTTTAATCACCTCTACTTATTTTTAGATAGTTCTGACTATAATCGCATTAAGCTTAGTCTTGCCTCAAGCAACATTAGGAAAACAATGGTTGAAAATAAACAATCATTGTATTCTCCTGAAGGCTTGGCTCTCAAAGAATGGACAATAAAAGACCCATTGCATTTTATGCAATATGGCTATTCCAAAATTAAGTCCAATGCTTTATCTAATAACTACCTTCAAAACGAGGGACTATTTATTTCAGAAGACCAACGTACTTTATTCATATATGGAGAATTAGCATTCAACCCATCTGAAAGTGATCAAAATAGTTTGCTAGCCAAAACACTGAGTGATTTTCGAAATAATTGGAATTCTTTAAATGAGCAATATCAAGTAGATTTTTTTGGAACTTTTTTAATTGCTGATGCAAACGCCAAACAAATTGAGAAGGATATTAAATTCACCCTTACTATTGCCATAATTTGCATCATAGCTCTCCTGCTTTATTATTTTAGAAACTTATTTACCCTCGCTCTTTTTTTATTACCGGGTGCTTTTGGAGTGCTATTTGCAATTGCAGGAGTTTATGCTTGGCAAGGAAGCATATCTGGCATTGCTCTTAGTGCCGGAGCGGTAATTTTAGGCATAGTAATCGATTATTCGTTCCACTTTTTTGCCCAATTTAAACAAAGCAATAATGCTATTGAAACCCGTAAAACTATTTTTATACCTTTATTGTTAAGCGGCAGTACAACAATAATTGCTTTTTTATCGCTCACATTTGCAAATTCCAGAGTACTACATGATTTTGGTTTATTTACGGCTCTGAGCTTAACAGGAGCATTAATTTTTGTTTTGTTTATTCTCCCTCAATTACTAAAGCCCCTCGAAAAAAAGCTATCGATCACTAAATCGAATAAACTTGACACCCTTGTTGATAAAATAAATTTAGAGCCTTCTAAGCACTCTAAATTAGTCGCTTCTTCTATTTTAATAATAACTATTGTTTTCTTTTTTTTCGCATCAAAAATTGAGTTCGAAAGCGATCTTAATAAGATTAACTATTACCCTAAACAATTAAAAGAAGCAGAAATAAAACATCAAAACATTAACCCCGACACTGAAAAAAGGGTGCATTTTTTAGTGGAAGGAAATTCTGACAATGAAATAGCTAACAAAAATCAACAGCTTTATTCTGAGCTTATTGCACTTAATGATAGCATAGAAATTAAACAAATTACGTCCTTGGGTCTTTTTGTATTATCTAAAGATGAACAAGTAAAAAAAATTAATCAATGGAATACTTTTTGGAAATTAAATGGAGAAACCACTTGGAACCAAGTAGAGCAAACTGCCGACTCTTTAGGTTTTAAAAAAGATGCCTTTGCCCCATTTAATACTTGGATTAGTAAAACTTTAAAACCTGAAGATTCTTTTAAGTTTATTAAAGAGAGTAACACACTAAGCCAATTAGTACTCCACTCAAATGAAGTATCTGAGAATGAAGAAAAATTATTAATTACCAGTATAGTAATTAAGAAAAGCGACTACCACCTATTTAGAAAACAATTTGGCAACAACCCTAACTATATTTTAGTTGATGGAACTAGTGTAATGTCGATGTTAACAGAAGCGGTAAAAGATGACTTTAATTACTTATTGATTTTTGCAAGTGTCTTAGTTTTTGTAGCTATGCTTCTTATTTATGGCAGTTTCGAGCTTACATTAATTACGTTTATTCCTATTGCAATAAGTTGGATTTGGATTCTTGGAATTTCTGCTTTATTCGGGTTTAAATTTAATTTTATAAATATTATAATCATTACTTTCATATTTGGATTAGGAGACGATTTTGCTATTTTTATTACAGATGGTCTTCAATCTAAATACAAGTATGGACGAGAGGTATTAAGCCATTATAAATCTGGAATTATTTTATCTTCGCTTTCTACTATTATCGGAACGGGAGTTTTATTTTTTGCCAAACACCCTGCCATAAAATCAATAGCCGCTATAAGTGTTACAGGTATTTTAACTATTGTATTTATATCCTTTTTTGTTCAACCTCTGCTATTTCATTTTTTTACAACACGTAGAACAAATCATGGAAAACCTCCAGTTACTATAAGAGTTATTCTTATGAGTATAATTGGGTATTCTATATTTATTTTAGGCAGTTTATTGGGTGTGTTTTTGGGCTTTTTAATTCGTATTACTCCTTTTAAAACTAAGAGCTGGAAAAAAGACACCCTTCATAAAATGCTCAAATGGATTACTGGCACTATGCTAGATATTCTTTTTAATACTAAAAAGAGGTATTACAACTTAGACCGGTTAGATTTTACACAACCAAGTGTAATTATTGCAAACCACACTTCTTTCTTCGATATACTAGCACTAGCAAGGCTACACCCAAATGTAATAATGCTCGTAAATAAGTGGGTGTACGATTCTGTCCTATTCGGAAATGCCATTAAATATGCAGACTATATTCCAACATTCGATTCATTAGATAACAACCTTGAGAAGCTTAAAAAACTTATTAATCATGGCTATTCAATTATTGTATTTCCAGAAGGAACGAGATCTGCCGATGGCAAAATGGGTCGGTTTCATAAAGGTGCATTTTATTTAGCAGATACATTAAACCTTGACATAACCCCTATTGTATTGCACGGTTTTTCTTATATAATGCCAAAGCACGATTATAATTTAAAAGACGGATTTTTAAGCACTTATGTTCTTCCTCGAATAAAGTATGACGACAAAAATTTTGGTACTGGCTATAAAGAAAGGACAAAATTAATTAGCACCTATTTTAAAAAATCTTATACCGAAGTAGCAGAATTATGCGAGGAAATTGATTATCAATACTATCCTTTATTATATTCATATAAATACAAAGGACCTGTTTTAGAATGGTATTTTAGAGTTAAGTGGAAGTTTGAAAAACGTAATTATGAAACCTACTACAAATTAATAGGGGCTGGCAATAAGCGAGTTTATGATCTTGGTTGTGGGTATGGTTTTTTAAGCTATTACCTAAAACTACGTAATTCAGCTTATTCAATATTAGCATACGATTACGACAATGACAAAATAGATATTGCCCAACACTCGTACCTAAAAACCAAGGGCATTGAATTTGAAACTTGCAACATTACCAACATAGTTCCGAAAGATGCAGATGCCATAATTTTAGCGGATACCTTACACTATTTAAACAAAGAAAAACAACTTAAGGTGCTTAATAAATGCGTAAATGGTCTAAATACAGGAGGATTATTACTAATTAGAGATGGATTGGCGGATTTAAAAAACGCGCATAATTGGACTAAAAAATCAGAAAAATGGTCAACAAAGTATCTTAAATTTAATAAGACTCAAGGCAATCTTTATTTTTTTACCAAGCAGTTTATTGAAAACTGGGCTAAGGAGAATAATTTTAGCTTAGTCTTTGATTCACAGTCTGCAAACTCATCTAATACGTTAATGGTTCTAACCAAACTAAGCTAGTTTACATGTTAATATTGTATGGCTAACACCTATTGGAAAATCCTCTTCCATAACTTTTAATCCTGCTTTTTCAACTAATTTAACAAATCTACTTTTACCATACATTTTACTATTCCCATTGGCCATAGCGGTAAAATATACCGAGGTTGCCACCAATGAAAACGTAGCCGCAGGAAATTTCTGATTGTCCCAAAAGGTTTCCATAATGTACAACTTTGATTTGAATTCCATGGACTTTGCAGCATGTGACAGAATTGAAACA
This sequence comes from Cyclobacteriaceae bacterium, assembly GCA_027067135.1. Lineage (GTDB taxonomy): Bacteria > Bacteroidota > Bacteroidia > Cytophagales > Cyclobacteriaceae > JAKISE01. Next base: position 14,422 of record JAMOMJ010000450.1, on the reverse strand, counting down.
ATTTCTTCTTCGGAAAAACAATCTAAAAATTGACTCATCCAAATTACATCAGCCTTGGGCAAAAGTTTATCAGGTTTAAGCACATTTAACGGAAAATAATTTATCCGATTAGTTAACTCATGCATTTCTATATTTCGAGTGGCCATCTCAATTTGGCCGGGCAGGTCAACTATCGTAACCGTAATATTACTATCGTAATTACAACATTTAATAGAAAACTTGCCTGTATTTCCTCCAACGTCTAACAAAGTTCGAGGCTTATCTTTAAAAATAATCTTGAGTGCTTCTGGAAAAGAATCATCTGAGTAAAAATGATCAAAATTTAACCACGACTCCTTCACATTAGCATCTAATTCCGAAAGCCCTTCGTAAATAGTAGCCCAATCGCCAAACTCTTTTAATCCTGCCGGGATACCTTTTTCTATAGCTTCCTCTAAATGAAATAGGCCTTTGTAGCACACATCGTTAACAAAATCCATATTTACTTTGGTCATTTCATCTGCTTCAATAAAATGCCCAATTTTGGTTAGTGAGTAAATATCTTCACCATTTGAGTGTACAACTTCCGCAGCCAGCGCCATTTCAAGTAAAATTCGTAATCCATAATTAGATATACCCAAAGCTTTAGCTAGCTCCTCAATACTGCCGTGCCTATTCTTTTTTAAATAGGTAAGAACACCTTTATCTCGTAATACTTTTGTTACCTGAAATACGACAGGAGCAAAAGCAATTTTTTGAGCTTCAAACTTAGCCCCTAGAGCAGAAATATAACCTTTTGAACGTTCCAATGCTCTTACCTCATCAACAATCTCATATCCTGGTCAATAGATTTAAGGGTTCTATAAATCGTATATGCCCAGTAATTTCTAAATCCAAACCCTTTGGGTGCTGCATAATACCTCCTTGAAAATAGTATTGATTTTGACTGTATTTCAAATACTACATATAAGTAAGAAGCCTTTACATCATTTTTGCTATAATACTCGGCAATAAGCATAACGCCAATTCCTTCAGTGCTCTTAAAATCATACGCATCTAGTAGTTCATTCACTTCACCCTGACTAATTGAATTAGTTTTACTAACAATTAGTGAATTAGCGTCAACCAATGCATTATGTTCTTTTACCAGTTCCAAGTCAATATTTATATCAGGTTTGTGCAAATAACCTCTTACGTTATATTTGTTAGGTTCTGATAGCACAAAATTATTCCAAGCGTTAAAGTAAGTTTTAACAATATTATCAGTATCACTAAAACCATCATCTCCAATTAGTTTAATTTTAGTGTAATCAATGCCGTACCAAGTAACCTTATTAGATTTATATTTTTCAACTGGAAAAGCTTGAGCGTTTAATAAAGTTGGCAACATTAGCATTGCCAAAAAGGAAAAAAGAATTCTCATAATAGTCGTATTTTTGTAACAAGAATAACAAAAAATTAAGTAATTTATTGCTTAATTTAAGCATCTTTTAACTAAAAAATTCTATCCACAGTTGAGTCGTATAAAAAAAATCCTCCTATTTGTTCTCATTATTTTTGTTCTCACTTCAACTTGGTTTGTACATAGAGTAATTTATTCCTTTCCCGTTGAGTCTAATACTAAAATAAATGAACAAAATTTAGTTCAAATATCTCCCACCCATTTTGTTTTAAACAACAGTTGGCTAAGGTTAAATAAATATGGAAATTGGGAATGTTATATTGAAGGGAATGGATATGACAGAGGAAGAACATTAGGTATCTTACAGAAGAAACTAGGAGAAGAGCAAGAGGAAGTATTTTTAAATGAAATTGACAAGCAAATTCCTTCTTGGTTTTTAAAAAAACTTTTAACGTTTGGTATTGCTTGGTTCAATAGAGATTTGGATTCTTATATCCCAATAGAGTATAGAACCGAAATATTCGGTATTTCTGAATTTTTTAGTGATAAGTTTGATGATATAGGCCCAAAATATAACCGAATTATTAATTACCATGCTGCTCATGACATTGGCCATGCTGTGCAAAACATGCACCTTGTAGGATGTACTGCCTTGGGCAGTTGGCAATTCGATAGCATTCATCAGCAAATGATTATAGGGCGAAATTTCGATTTCTATTTTGGAGATGATTTTGCAAAAAATAAAGTTATTTTAATTAGCAATCCAACAAAAGGATACAAGTCCATTTCGGTTAGTTGGCCAAGTTTTATTGGGGTTGTTTCTGGAATAAACGAAAAAGGATTAGGCATAACACTCAATTCCGATATTTCTGAAATTCCAACACATTCTGGCACGCCCGTTTCAATCATTGCTAGAGATATATTACAATATGCATCTACTATTCAAGAAGCTATTGATATTAGCAATAAGTACACTTCTTTCGTTTCAGAATCTTTTACCATATCTTCCGTTATTGATCAGAGAATAGCTGTAATAGAAAAAACACCAAACTCAACAGGTGTCTATTTTTCAGCAACTGACACAATAATTGTCACGAATCACTTTCAGAGTAACGAGTTAAAAGGCATACCTTTAAATATTGCCCATATAGCAAATTCCGAATCGGTAAAAAGGTTTGAAAGAACTGCTGAACTTATTAGTTCTTCCGATTCATTAGGATTTAAGCAGGTTGCTGAAATATTACGTGACCAAAAGGGGATGCGAGGTCGAAACATTGGTTTAGGAAACCCAATGGCCTTAAATCAACTATTAGCACACCATGCGGTTATATTTGATAATGTTAATAAGTTTATATGGGTATCCACCTATCCATATCAAGTAAATAAAATGAATGCTTACTCACTAAATAGCATTTCCTCGTTGGGTAGCAACATAGTTAAATTTCCGATAGTAATTGACTCACTAGAGGTTGCTGAAGACCCTTTTTTATATTCAGAAGGATTTAAACATTACGAAAAGTATAAAAATATTAAGGAAATAATTATAAAGGCAACTAATGAAAATACCGAAGTCAAAAAAACATTAATAGCTGAGTTTGTTAATGTAAACCCAAACTATTACGAAACCTATAGGTTACTTGGTAATTATTTTTCGGCTACCAAAGACGCTAAAAGTGCAATTAAAAATTATGAGATTTCCTTAAAAAAGGACATTGCTTACCAAGAAGACAGGGAATTTATTGAAGCTCAAATTAGTAAATTAAAGTTAGATGATTAAAGGCTTGGGTACAGATATTGTTGAAGTAGAGCGAATGGCTAAGAAGGTTAAAAAAAATAGTTTTTTAATGGAGGTTTTTACCATAAAAGAAATTGAATATTGCCAACTTAAAAAGCACCCTGCCCAGCATTATGCCGCTAGGTTTGCAGCAAAAGAGGCCTATATGAAAGCTATTGGGAAAGGTTGGAGCAAAGAGGCAAACTTTAAAGAAATTGAAATTACAAAAACAAAAGAAGGAGCTCCTTCGATACTATTAAGCGGAAATACATTGCTAAGTTTTACTCAATTAAATTATAAGCATATTTTTGTTTCCATATCACACACCACCTCCATGGCAAGCTCTACTGTTATAATAACTGCTTAAATAAAATGTGGAAAATTAATGATCGGCTTGACTTTAAGCCAACGGAAGAAATAATTGCATTACAAGAAATTGCCTTGCAAAAGCAAATTAACTATTTGTACGCCAATTCAGCTTATTATAAAAAACTGCTAGATACGAATAATATAGACCCTATCTCTATCAAAAGCATTGCTGATTTAACTCAGATTCCAACTACCTCAAAAGTAGATATGGGCAAAAACAATACTAGTTTTCAGTGTGTACCCAAGACAGAAATAATTGAATATGTTACAACTTCTGGCACGTTAGGTAGCCCAATTGTGATTGCATTAACCAAAAACGATCTTAAAAGGCTAGCATATAATGAAAAAAGGTCTTTAAAAATTGCTGGAATAACAAAAGAAGACACCATTCAAATTACGACAACGCTTGATAAAATGTTTATGGCTGGTATGGCCTATTATACAGGAGCTGTATCGCTTGGAGCTTCGGTAATTAGATCAGGAATTGGTAACCCAGCACCTCAATGGGCTTTTATTAAACAATTTAAACCAACCGTAACTATTGCGGTACCTTCCTTTTTATATAAGCTGGTTAAATATGCACTAGCCAATAAAATAAATCCCAATAAATCATCAATATTAAAAGCAATATGTATTGGTGAGCCCATTAGAAATAATGACTTTACACCTAATAAGCTTTACCAAAAGCTATCAGATAAATGGCCTATTAATTTGTACTCTACCTATGCTTCTACAGAAATGATGACAGCTTTTACTGAATGCGATGCACATAGTGGAGGCCACCTTTTGCCTGAGTTGGTAATTATCGAAATTTTAGACAAAGATGGAAAGCCTGTAACTAATGGAGAATTAGGGGAAGTTACTATTACACCATTAGGAGTAGAAGGTACACCAGTATTACGTTATAGAACAGGCGATTTAGCCAGAACCCATACCAAAAAATGTACGTGTGGAAGAAATACATTGAGGTTAGGCCCAATTGAAGCAAGAAAAAACCAAATGATTAAGCTTAAAGGCACTACTATTTTTCCACAAAGTATTGAAGAAATTTTGGTGTCATTCGATCAAATTGAGCATTATGTTATTGAAATATCGAGTTCAACAATTAATACAGATACTATTCAAATCTACCTTTCAGATAGATTGAATAGTGAATTAGTAAAGACATTACAAAAGCAATTTGTTGATAGCCTACGTGTAACTCCTAAAATTATTAGGGTTTCCAACTTAGAGCTTATACACATGCTGCACCCTGAAGGAACCAGAAAACCAAAAAAAATAATTGACATTAGAAAGGGTACTGTTCATGAGTAAAATTAGTAAACCAACTTATGATATAGTAATTATTGGATCTGGCCTAGGTGGCTTAATAACGGGGTTAATACTTAGCAGAGAAGGTTATAAAGTGTGCATTATTGAAAAGAATGCTCAAATTGGAGGCACATTACAAACATTTTTTTTTAATAAAAGCAAGTTTGATACAGGAGTACATTATATCGGAGGGCTTGAACCAGGACAACCTTTATATCCATATTTTAAATACTTAGGTTTAATGGATGAATTAAACCTTGAAAAAATGGAAATAGATGGTTTTGATCTGATTTCTTTTAGCAATGATGCCAATGAATACCCTATTGCACAAGGGTATGATAATTTTAAGACTCAATTATTAAAATTCTTTCCCAACGAAGAAAAAGGACTTGATGAATACATAAGCAAAATTAAAGAAGTATGTAACTCATTTTCACTCTATTACATAAATACAAACACAAGCATAGAAGCTGAAGTAGAACACTTTTACAAAGGAGCAAAAGACGTTATAAATGACTGCACCCAAGATAAAAAGTTGCGTGCAGTTCTTTCTGCCAATAACTTGCTTTATGCTGGCGAAGGAGCAAAAGCACCATTTTACATTCATGCATTAATTATAAATTCGTACATCGAAAGCTCATACCGCATTATCGGAGGAGGCAGTAAAATAAGCAACGCTTTGGCAAAACAGATTAAAGCTTTGGGGGGGCATATTTTACGAAATAAAGAAGTGGTAGGTTTAAATAGAGTTAATAATAAAATTGAAAGTGCCGAGTTAAAAAATGGAGAGCTAATTAAAGGAAAAACGTTTATTTCTAATATTCACCCAACCCAAACATTTAATTTAATGGATACCAAAGGTATTCGTAAATCATACCTTAATAGAGTATTAAACTTAGAGAATACAACCTCTGCATTTATTTTGTACATAACGTTAAAACCAAAGTCGTTAAAATATGAAAAGGTAAATAAATACCACATCAATTCAAACGATGTATGGAACTTAACGAATTATAAACCTGAAGATTGGGGAAAGAGCTTTGCTATATATTATAACCAATCGCCTAAAGACCCTGAGTATGCAAAAAGCCTAATAATTATTACTTATATGCGGGTTAAAGAAATTAAAAAATGGGCAAACACCTATAATACAACAACAGATTTAAGCATTAGAAATAAAGAATATCAAGATTTTAAAGAAGAAAAATCTCAATTATTATTGAATGAGATAGAAATAAAACTACCCAATATAAGAAATAATATGAGTGCGTATAATTCTTCTACTCCACTTACATTGCGCGATTACATAGGTGCAGATGGCAGCTTATATGGAATAAAAAGAGACTATAACTCACCTCTAAAATCGTATATTAATACTCGAACCAAAATACCTAACTTATTATTAACAGGCCAAAACATTGTAATGCATGGTGTACTTGGGGTAACTATTGGAGCTGTGGTTACTTGTAGCGAACTAGTTGGCCGTGATTATTTAAAAGATAAAATAAAATCACTTTAAGACTATTTCAGGATATTGCTTTAGAATAAATTGTTTAATCATTTTTCCAATTACCGCTCTTGTTCCAGAATAACCATAGAAAGCACTAGAATTAGCCTTTTGCCATTGAGTGTCAAAGATTAATTGGCCATTTTTAATTTCAGTAATAACAATCCTCCCTTTTCTTTTGCCCATATTTTTTTCGATTACCGATAATGTGAGCATATATTTTGCTCCATCTTTTGAGTTTACAACTTGAAGATTTGTTTTACCAACAATATAACTGTTTAATGTCTCAAGTGCATCTTCACCATTTACGTTTACTTCTCCGCCAGTTTCTTCAAACTCAAAAAACACCTTATCAGAAGGATTGATTTGAGAAAATGCAGAAATACTAAATAATAATGCTATAACTAGTGTTAAGTTAATTTTCATTTTGTTGAGTGATAATTAACTCCAAAATTAAGCCAAGCCCTCTAATTATAACCCAATATTGCTCATTATATATTTTCTTCCACCTTTTGTTTATGTAAGAAAAAAACTTAGCCATTAAGAATAATTAATTAATAAACATACTTATTTTTGAATAATGTAATTTCATTCCTTTTCCAATAAATCTATGAGCAAATTTATTTCCTTACTTTTTGTACTAACAACAGCAACTGTACTGCTTACTAGCTTTAAAACTAATATTAACCAAAATACAGGAATTGAAATACCCCAAAACATTGATGCCATTTTTGCGAAATCATGTACGGGTTGTCATAGTGTTGACTCAAAAAATTATAAAGCCAAGATGAAGCTTAAGCTTGACGAACTAGGGTCGATGAAAACATCTAAACTTGTTTCTAAGCTAAGTAAAATTGCGAAAGAAATAGAAAAAGGAGATATGCCAACTAAAAAATTCAGGGCTAATTATCCTGAAAAAGTACCAACCGATGAAGAAAATAAAATGTTAATTGACTGGGCTAGATCAACCGCTTCGCAATTAGCTGGAGAATAATTAATCCGTTGTTTCTATATGAAAAGAAAACTACTATTAGGGATTTTAGCTCTAATTATACTCATTCAGTTTATGCCAAAAGGATTGCCTACCACTAGCAGTATTACTACTAGCGACCTTTTAATGAATAATACTATTCCATCTAACATAGAATCAATTCTAACAAACAGTTGTTACGATTGCCATTCTAACAACACCGCCTATCCTTGGTATGCCCAAGTTTCTCCAGTATCCTTTTTTGTGGGGGCACATGTTAAAGACGGCAGGGAGCATCTAAATTTCTCGGAATGGGAGCAGTTAAGTAAACTTGACAAAGCAGAGGCACTAGACGACTTAATGGAAGAAATTGAAGACAAAAAAATGCCTGTTGAAGCATATCTATTGCTACATGCCGATTCAAAATTAAGCGCTTCTGATAGAATTGAATTAATTAGTTGGGCAGAAGAATTTGCCGATTCTATTTTTGAATAAATCTCAATTACTTTTTTTCCACAACTGAGATTTATTACCATTGCTAGAATTTTCAGAATAGTTTTATATTTTATTTATGATTTATACAGTTAACTAACTGTAAACAAATACCTAAAATCCGCAACCCTATTTGTAATCTTCTGATTTGTAATCGATTAGACCTGACAGGTTTCCCCCAATTAAGTGATCCGAAAATGGCTATAACTTAGTGATTATCAACAAAAACCTGTCAGGTCTTGCGGATATTAGGAAATAGTTAAATATTTTATTTGTTTAAAGTGGATAAAGTAGCAGATATAAGAGCCAAGTACGCAACAATAAAAAATAAAACCAATGAACGTTTTTACCAATATAGGCAGCAACAGAAGCTCAGTCTATAGGATATAATGGTGTTTCAATTGTTAGTGAAGCTACAGGTATTGGTATTACAAGAAGTCGTATTAGTAAAGAAAAAACAAAATATTGTAAGCTACTATACCTGATGGAAATAGAGTATTATTATTGTGAATTTAATAACCTGAGTTCGGGATAATAGGTACAACAAAGACAAAAACAGGATTGAAGGTCAAAACCAATATAGATGAAAACATTTATTAACCCGCATTATTCACTGTCTGGATAAAAATGTACTTAGAGGCAGGTAATTATTTTATGACAACCAAAAATAATTTTTTGGTGTTTTTCTAAAAAAAGGAACACATTTTATTGACACTAAACAGCCGACAGAGTCTTTTTCAGACAGTAATTTTTCTTCTTTTTACCAATTAGAGGGATTTATCCCAAGGTCGTTGAGTTATACACACAACAACCCTTACTGAGTAATAATCTCTCGGAATAAATCTTTGTAAACAAAGGCCTTAGATAGTTGGTAGAAAATTCTCTTTTTTGTGATTTTTATGGTTGCACCAACTTTTAGCAGGTAGGTTCTTATAGAACTAATTTGCCATTTTTTAGCTACGTTAAATTTAGTTTTCTTGATTTTTTGTTTGATGAGCAAAAACATCTCGTAAGCAAGGCTACTGATAAAAAGACGGAAAAAATTAGCCCAATAATCGTGATTAGAAAGCCTGTCGGAGAAACACATGTTCTTCACTTCTTTAATTCTATTTTCACTTGCCTCTCCTCGAAGCACATAAAATCCAAAATAGATATCTCTGGCTTCCTTTTCTTTCATGTTGCTAATGAAATGTCTAATATTCATCCCTAATCCTGTGCTTTCTACTTTTGAGTAACACTGTTGTTCTTTGTGCCAACTTTTGGCCTGGTAAGTAAAACTCATAAAATGCTGATGCTTTTTCCCTTGGTTTAAATACAAGTGTTTTATCGCTTTTTCAGCTCGTGAGACTTTCTTTTTTAATACAGAGTTACTTGCCTGACCCGTTACAAATAGCAGGTTATAATCATCCACCAATTCATAGAAGGGAGCGCAACTAAAACCACTATCGGTTCTAATTACAATTTCCATCTCAGGGTAAGATTTTCTAATTTTGATGATAATACGTTTTAAAATCCCAACATACCATTTGTTGGAATGGCTGTTCCCTGAACGGAGAACAGGAAGAATTAGTTGTCCTGTTTCTCCATCATGAAAAAATAATTCATTCAACATAAACTGACCATAATAACCATTAAACATGGACATTTGTTGATTACCATGCGTAGGGTCATCCGTTGCATCAACATCAATAACAATGCGTTTACGACCTGATAAACTAGATACGTAGTTGTTTACCCAAGCATTACTAAACTCAAAAATGGAATGCTTATTCATGCTGTTTTCAAATCTTGATATGGTTGGCTGAGAGGCTAAATCTCCTTGAAGAACATCTTTAAACAAGGGGTCGTGCTGTAAATGAGATACATCGTTCGCATCTTCGTAACCGAGCATCATCATAAAAACACGTTGCTTGAGTTGTGCCTCTCGAGTGTAAGTAATAAATCTAGGATTGCGCAAATCTGGTAAATGCTTCCCAAATTTATTTATTAATTTGTGTTCACGTTCTATTTTCTCTAAAAGTATTAGTGAACCATCAGTACTGATTTCTGATGCTGAAAAATCAACTGATATTGACTTGTTTCCTCTGTAAAACAATGTATCTTTAATGCTCAAAATTGGGTGTGGTTAAAAGTGATTGTTTTTGTTGTAACTACCTAAAAATAACACTTTTACACCTGATTTTGAAGCTTAACAATGAATTTTTCGGGTTAACCAGCTTGCAACTCTTTTATTGGTGGCTAAGATTTCTACGAAATGACTTGCTACATGGCAATGAAAAAGGGTTGCAGATTTCTATCTGCAACCCTTTAGTCCTGATTGATATGTAGTTAATTGCTCAGCGTCCTCTACAAGAGATACTGAGAATGGAAGTCTTAATTAATTCTCCAGTATCTAACCCCTTCGGAATTAGCCCCAGGTACTGTAAAAGAGCTACCTCCACTACTAGAATATCTAACAGCAACATTGCTTGTGGATGTCACCCTGACAACTCCTGTATAAAAATCCCCACAACTGCCTTCATTAAAATTATGCCACGTATAACTTGCATCTCCAGTTCCAGAAACAAATACTAAATTAATGTTAAATCCACTCGTTAATTGACCAATTTGACCAGCACAACTATATAATGTGTACATATAAACACCTGGTTCTAATGTGGATGCAGGTGCAGTATAACTTCCCCCAACAGGGCAGTTAGCTCCTATTGGTAATGCACCCCTAATTATTACTCCTGTTGTAATTACATCATCAACTGAATTCTCCCAACTTGCTTTACCATCGGCATCAGAAGTTAATACTTTACCTGCACCTTCTGTACCATCTGTAATTTTTATACTTCCATTTACTTCTAGTTTTTCAGTTGGAGTATTTGTTCCAATACCAACGAAACCAACAGGCTGGTGGTCTCCGTCAGAAATGTGAATTCCATTGGTTTGGCTTCCAAAAAACAAGCTTGTTCCAGATATTTGTAATCCATCAATCGTATAAGTTTCAATACGAAAATCATCGGCTCCTGAAGTAGCTTTTTGAAATAGTATTGCCCCTCCTTGGTTTAGTGGGTTAGCAAGACTCGTTCCCATAGTTAATCGATCTTGTATTTTTGAAGTACCATTTACTTGCAGTTTATATGCTGGGGTTGCAATTCCGATTCCTACATTTCCAGCACCTCTATAAACATCACTTCCATTTACTGCCCAAGAAGAAGCACCTGCAGGCAATGTAACTGTATTTCCTCCAGTTCCAGAAATGGTTAAATCATTCCCTAAAACTGAAAGTGTTTGTATCTCATTGCTTACTGAACCATCTACTTCCGATGATAAATAGCCAGCTGTAGAGTGATTTCCCCAAGTATAAGCAGTGCTCCAATTGGTCATTAATGTATTGGTTATTCCAGCAGCAGGAGCTGCACCAAATACAGGGTCGGTTTCGGTAAACGAAGTTAGGTAACTGGCATCGTTTGTAAATGTGCTTACATTAGTGGGCACACCACTTAAACTACTATATTGTCCATCAAAATCATCCGTTTCATCAACATCTAAATTAGCTGGAACATTGGTAAGGTTATTAAAATCTCCATCAAAGCCAATACCTGTTAAATCTACAGTTGAGCCATCAGAAATTGACAATTCATTCCCTGTTAATGAAATATCTTGCAGTTCATTTAATGGATCTGAATCTGAATCATTTACTTCATCAATAAAACTACCACCAGTATTTGATAGGGAAACAATATTTAATGTTTTTGACAGTGTTTGTAACTCGTTAATTGGATCAAAATCGGCATCATTTACTTCATCAATAAAGCTTCCTCCTCCATCGGATAGTGTAACTAAACTACCTGATTTAGCAATTGTTTGAGCAACACCTAAGCCATCGACTCCATCAGCACCTGCTGGGCCAATTGGGCCTTGAGCACCCGTTGCACCATCTGTTCCTGCTGGGCCTTGTGGGCCTACTGCTCCGGCAGGGCCAACTGGGCCTGTAGCTCCTATACTTCCATCGGAACCATCTGCACCGTCTGCTCCATCTGCTCCTGCTGGGCCCTGTGGCCCAACTGCTCCTTGAGGTCCTGGAGTGGAGCTGCCAGAAGTGGCTGCATATAATGCATAAGGTACACTCATTAACTGGCTGGTGCCGGTAATGGTGTAATTATTACCTCCCGTTGGGTCGGTTTCTGTTTTTATAAAGTATGAGCCTGCAGACCAATCAATAGTAGAAAAATCATCAGAAGTGTTACCCATCCCTATTTCTAAACTTACCAAACCATTGCCATTACTTGTGCGTGTTTGGGTTTCGGTATAAACCGAACTACCATCGGCACTGCCTTGTAATATGCTTATTTGCATACCAATGTCTGCATTGCTTACTAATTCGTTATTGCCATCTCTAACCACCGCTTGGTAGCTCATTTTATTGGGACTTTGCGCCCATACCATAGTAGTAAGTAGTACTGCGGCTAAAAGTGTGTATAATTTTTTCATATTTGTTTTTTTACTATTTACAAACCGTAGCTTCAGCGAAGGTTTGATTAACTATTTACCATTAATTGATATTTAGTTTTTAATTATTTTAAATGTTTTTACTGTATTCTCATTATCAAGCACTCGCAGGTAATACGTAGCAGTTCTTAGCTCCTTCATTTCAATGGAAGTGCTTTCGCCTTCTACCTTCTTCTGCCTTAATAGTTTGCCATCCATATTATATAATTGAACAACCAATGCTTTTTTGCTAGCAAAATCATCTTCATTTACAGTTAGTGTTAACCTATCAACTGTAGGGTTAGGATATACAGATACATTTAAGCTTATGCTTTTCATATCCGCTCCTAATACAGTAGTAATATTATAGGCTTGCTGCACACCTTGCGATACCGAGCCTCCGTTACTTGCGTAACTGTAGGCCACCTGCCCCACGGTGTAACTCACCGATCCTCCACTGCCTGAGGCATCACCTCCAGTAGCTGTAATTGCTTCTTGCGCTTGGGTAATTCCGCCTATGCAAAAAAGCAGAAACGCAATACCCAATTTTAGTTTGTTTTGTTTCATAAAATATGGTTTAATTCCAACTAATTAATAAGCTCCTAAATAGTAAATTTTAATAATGAGATGCAATGCGTTTTTTGTGAACGACACGAATTACTTTGTGAATGATAGGTTTTTCTTTGTGAATGAAAGTTTACTACTTGTTTAGCAGCCTTTTGAATTGTACTATTCCAATGCAATTTTCTGTAATAGCACAAGCGAACACCTGCACTAGTGGAGTTATAAAGCATCCATTTAAGATGCCACCAACTACTCCGTCATTGCTTTGCGTAAGACAAGGCAACCTCCACCGAGGTGAATGATTTGAAAATAGCAATACAACTAGAAAACCATGGTGCCATCTGGCAATAATTCGTCAACTGACTTGTTTGGATATATCATACCTCCAAGGTCTTTTACCAAGCAGAAAAGAGACCTTGGAGGTTTTGTTCTGCATAGCTAAGGTTTCTCTTCTCGATAGCTATCGGGAGTGTTGCGAAATAAATTGCTAAACGGCATAAAAAAAATAATACTGCGGTAAAACATCAAATAGCTCCACCTATATAAGAGCAGTTTCATATTTCAACTATTTGTAATATATTGCTGTTTGCTATAATTAAAATACTACTAACAAACCACTCAATGAAAAATAAACTAATTCTTGCACTTTGTGCAACATCTATTTTCTGGGCTTGTACCGAACCAGAGCAACCTTACCAAACTAAAACTGCCGAAGAAGGAGGTTACCGCTACGAATATGTAGAAGGAGATCCAATGAAAACAAGAATCTATACCTTAGACAATGGTCTTAAGGTGTATCTAAGTTATTATGCTAATGCTCCGCGTATTCAGGTGTATACACCTGTAAAAGCTGGAGGCAAAAACGACCCTGCTTCTAACACTGGCCTAGCACATTATTTAGAGCATATGATGTTTAAAGGCAACGATAAATTTGGCACAGTTGATTACGCCAAAGAAAAAGTAATGCTAGACAGTATTGAGGCTATGTTTAACCATTATGCTACGCTTACAGATAATGAGGAGCGAAAGGCATACTATGAGAAAATTGATGCTTACTCTAACGAAGCAGCCAAGCTTGCTATCCCTAATGAGTATGATAAAATGTTATCGCTTATTGGCGGTAAAGGATTAAACGCATACACTACAAACGATCGTACGGTTTATACCGTTGATATTCCTTCTAACGAGATTGGTAGATTTCTAGAAATTGAAGGCTCACGTTTTAGAAAAATCGTTAACAGGTTATTTCATACAGAACTAGAAGCTGTTTACGAAGAAAAAAATCGCTCGCTCGATAGTGATAGACGTAAAGTGTCTGAAGCTTTAAATAAAAATTTATACACAAAACATCAGTACGGAACTCAAACCGTAATTGGCACAATAGATCATTTAAAAAATCCATCAATCACTAAAATTAAAGAATACTTTAATACTTACTACCGCCCAAATAATGTGGCTGTTTGTATGAGTGGAGATCTAGATTTTACAGAAACCATTAAACTAATAGACAAAGAATTTGGAAGCTGGGAAGCCAATAATGAGCTACCTACTTGGACTAAAATAGAAGAAGCTCCC
>JAMOMJ010000449.1 GCA_027067135.1 Cyclobacteriaceae bacterium | reverse complement strand
ATTTTGACAATATCAAGTTTTCACCCTATGATACCATTGCCTTTCAACCAACCGCTACCGGGCAGTCTAAAGAGAAGAGCTTTAGTTTAAAGGCCTATAATTACGACTTTACAGTAACCTCAGTTACTTACCCCGATGGGTTTTCAGGCACATTAACTGCGGGCGAGGTTATACCACTAAGTACGCAATCAGAGTTCTCGGTATTTTTTAATCCGATGTCAGCTAAAAACTATAAAGATAATATCGCTATAGAAGGTGTTTCTAACGGGGTAACAATTAGTGGAAAGGTTAAAGTAAAAGGAGTAGGCTTGCAACTGCTTTTTGCCGATAATTTTGAAACAAATAAAGGCTGGGGGTTGAACGGTTTTGAACGAGGGGCACCTCAGGGGTTAGCAAATGACCCTGCTGCCGCTTTTGAGGGAGTAAACGTGCTGGGCAACGTGCTGGGCGGCACAGGTAATTATGATAATAATTTGGCTGATAGGGAGTGGACAGCAACAAGCCCTTCATTTAGTAGTTTCGGGTATTCTAATATTCAACTCAACTTTCAGCAATGGCTTAATTTGAGTAATTACGATCAAGATTTTGCCTACCTCGATGTGAGTATCGATGGAGGAATTACCTGGAAACAAATTTTGTTTTATGGAGACTGGGAAATATTTCAGACTGACTGGTGGAAGATATCGAGAGATATTTCAGATTATATTGCTTGGGAAAAAGATGTTCAGCTTAGATTTTCATTGGGTAAAACAGATGCATCTAATGTAAATGGAGGTTGGAATATTGACGATTTACTTATTACAGGTGAAGCCGAAGAATACGAATTGGCTGGCCAGTTAAATTTTGGTGTAACGGGTATTGGCATAAATAAAACTCGTACACTAACCCTTAAAAATGGAACTCTTGATAATTTTATCATTACAAATATTAATTTACCAAGTGGGTATAGCACTAGTTTTGTAGTAGGAGATGTTATTGTGGCTGGCTTACAATCAAATTTTGATATTTTATTTTCACCCGAATTAAAACAAGCGTACGATGGTTTATTTACCATAGAATTTACGGACGGAACAACTAGTTTCTCCGAAACTTTACCCATAAAAGGAAATGGAGATTACCTGATTTTTGAAGACGATTTTGAAACAGATAAAGGCTGGATTTTGGCAGGAGGGTTTGAGGTGGGGGCACCTTTAGGAAGAGGCTATGATCCTTTTTATGCAGTTTCGGGAGAAACTGTATTGGGCACTGTGCTAGCAGGAAATGGGCAATACCAAAACAATTTAATCGATAGAGAATGGTCGGCTGCTTCTCCTATTATTGATTGTTCGGCTTTTACAAATGTGGCTCTGAATTTTGCACAGTACAATCAGATTGATGGAAGTTATGATTCTGCCTATGTAGATGTAAGTATAGATGCAGGCATAACCTGGAGTAAAGTTTGGAGTACCGAAGGCCGTTGGGTTGGTAATTGGCAATGGGAAAATACATCTATTGATATTAGCGCTTTGGCAGATGGACAAGCCAACGTGATGGTTCGTTTTAGTTTGGGGGTTACTGATAGTAACTGGACTTATGCAGGTTGGAATATTGATGACATAAGCCTTTCCGGAGATACAGATGTTGCTATTGAAGTAACAGAGTTAGTAAATTATGGAGATGTTATCCTTAGTTCTAGTACAGCCAACGACATTATTATTAAAAATGTGGGTATTCAAGATTTGGTCATTACCAATATTGACTACCCAACTGATTTTAGCGGAGAAAATTATACAGGAACTCTTGCAAGCGGAGCAACCAAAACAATATCGGTAAGCTTTAACCCAACAGAAATAAAGGATTATCAGGATACCTTAAAAGTAGTTAGTAATGCGGCTACAGGTAATTATTATGCAGTATTTACAGGGCTTGGGCAAGGGGCTCAAATAAGGGTAAGGAATACAATGGCTTTTGGTGATGTATTCGTAGATTCTACTAGTGTGCATTCTATTTATGTTGTAAACGAAGGCAATAAAGATTTAAATGTTACAGGAATAAATCATGGAAATATTGCTTTTTCTGGTTCGTGGAGTGGTATTATTAACCCTAATGACTCTGTGGAAGTAATAATCAGTTTTACGCCAACCGATGCAGTCGGGTATAGTAACACAATGACTGTAAGTAGTGATGCCGTAGTTGGTACTGGGAGTGCCTCTTTTACTGGAACAGGAATACTCCCGATCAGAAGCATCTCTTTGGATAGAACAATAATTGATTTTGGAAATGTTACTACTGGCTTAACTTCTACAGAAGGGATTTTTATTAAAAACGAAGGCAACGTTGACCTTACAGTTTCAGGTGTAACGCATTCCAATACAGCCTTTTCAGGTTCTTGGTCTGGTGTTATAAACCCAAATGATTCTGTCAAAGTTAATCTAGAGTTTGCTCCTAGCAGTGCAGGTGATTTTACAGACAATCTTGCCATAATGAGCGATGCGTTGAGCGGTACTTCTACAGCTCAGTTGAACGGGTTTGGCGTGGCTAATATTAGTAAAATTGGATTGAGCAGTGTGTTTATAGAGTTTGATTCTGTTCGCATGGATTCTACTGGTTTAAAAGACCTTTATATTAAAAATGAAGGCAACGTTGACCTTACAGTTTCAGGTGTAACGCATTCCAATACAGCCTTTTCAGGCACTTGGTCTGGTGTTATAAACCCAAATGATTCTGTCAAAGTTAATCTAGAGTTTGCTCCCGGCAGTGCAGGTGACTTTACAGACAATCTTGCCATAATGAGCGATGCGTTGAGCGGTACTTCTACAGCTCAGTTGAATGGGTTTGGTGTGGCTAATATTAGTAAAATTGGATTGAGCAGTGTGTTTATAGAGTTTGATTCTGTTCGCGTGGATTCTACTGGTTTAAAAGACCTTTATATTAAAAATGAAGGCAACGTTGACCTTACAGTTTCAGGTGTAACGCACTCCAATACAGCCTTTTCAGGTTCTTGGTCTGGTGTTATAAACCCAAATGATTCTGTCAAAGTTAATCTAGAGTTTGCTCCCGGCAGTGCAGGTGATTTTACAGACAGCCTTACCATAATGAGCGATGTGTTGAGCGGTACTTCTACAGCTCAGTTGAATGGGTTTGGAGTGGCTAATAGTAGTAAGATTCAACTTAGTGAAGAAATGATTGAGTTCGATGTGATAAGAGTAAGTACAGAGGGCTATGCAACCTTAGAAGTAAAAAACCTTGGGAACATCTCTTTGGAAATTTCGAGTGTTGAAACGAGTAATACTGCGTTTAAGGTTAATTGGACTTCTGCAATAATAGAACCCGAATCCAGTAAAGAGCTAGTGCTGACATTTTTACCTATTGAAAGATTAAACTATTCAAGCAGTTTAAAAATAATGAGCAATTCCGAATTTGGAGATGTTGAAATACCTTTATCTGGTGAAGGTATAGCTGCTGAAATTGCTCTTTCTGGTAACCTGAATTTTGGAGAAGTTGAAATAGAAAAAAGGGTAACCGATACCCTCTACATTGCAAATATTGGTAACGCATCTCTTGAGATTGAAGAAATACAATTTTCTAATCCAAGCCTAACGGGAGATTATGCAGGCATTTTAAACGCTGGAGAAATCAAGCCCGTACTCATAAGTTTTACTCCAACCGAAGCAAAGCCCTATGAAATGGACTTGCAGGTAATGCATAATGCCGAATTTGGAATGGATACTCTTGCTATTAATGGAGTAGGGGTTGATATAATTGCTGGTTTAAGTAATGCAATGGATGGTTTGAGCATTTACCCAAATCCTACTTCGGGAATTGTTTCGGTTCTAACTATCGGTAATTTAGAGGCCTCGTATTTGGTGATTAACGATTTAGGGAAAGTGCTTTTAAAAGGTACACTGCTCAAAGAAATTGATTTATCACGTTTGCCAAATGGAATATATACGATTAGAATTTCTTCAAAAAATAATGGTAAGATGTTAAAAGTGGTGCTCCAAAGGTAAGTGTTACTCATAACCTTAGGTCGAACTCAGTTATAAAATCAATTTTAGATTTACTGATTTTGTAATTATTTTTTTAAGTCTCCTAATTTTCTAAAAATTGGCATTAGCACCCAGAACTAGAGTGGGTACCTATTTTTAACTTTCTGTTCAGTGTTTGAAACTAAGTTGCCTTGTAGTTCGGACTAATTTTGGACTAAAAAAAACCTCTCAATTGCTTGAGAGGCTACTTAAAGCGGTCCGGACGAGACTCGAACTCGCGACCTCCTGCGTGACAGGCAGGCATTCTAACCAACTGAACTACCGGACCAAATTTTTCTACTATAATATTTTCAAAAACGATCGTCTTTTACGAACTCGCAACCTTCCCGAGTACTCAGGGCAGGCATTCTAACCAACTGAACTACCAGACCAGGCATTTCGGAGATAAAATGCCCAGTGGACATTTTTAGAAATGAGCCAGCTTGCGAGCTGAATTTTCAAGTTTCTCCTACCTCTTCTTTAAAAGGTGATGCAAAAATAGCTGCAGTTTTTTAATATCCAATACTCAACCCTATTAATTTTTAAGAAAAAAACTAAGCACTTAATATTGAGCCAATTAAAAATTTTAATAGGAATAAATAACTTATTTTAGCCTTTAAAAATAAGGAAGGGCATATTTTTGTATCTTTAAATAATGACACCATGCATTTGGAATTTGAAAAGCCGATTATTGAATTAGAAGAAAAGCTGCTTAGCATGAAAGATCTTGCTAAAGATAGTGATGCTAATGTAGAAGAAGCCATTAAGACCTTGGAAAATAAATTACTAAAGCTCAAGAAAGACACCTTTAAAAACTTAACCCCTTGGCAACGTGTGCAGTTATCTAGGCACCCCGAAAGGCCTTATACCCTTGATTATATCTATGGTATGACCACAGACTTTATCGAACTACATGGAGATAGAACTGTGCGAGACGATAAAGCTATGGTAGGGGGGTTAGGAGTTATTGGCGGGCAAACGTTTATGTTGGTTGGTCAACAAAAGGGAAGAAACACTAAGCAACGCCAAATGCGCAATTTTGGTATGGCTAATCCAGAAGGCTATCGTAAGGCACTTCGCTTAATGCGAATGGCAGAAAAATTTAATATTCCCATTATTACTTTAATAGATACTCCTGGAGCTTTTCCTGGTTTAGAAGCA
>JAMOMJ010000448.1 GCA_027067135.1 Cyclobacteriaceae bacterium | reverse complement strand
TAGGCTGAGCTCCACTCATTCCTCCTAAGCCTGCACTTACAAACACTTTTCCAGCAAGGCTCTCTCCATCTTTGGCAATCATTCTACCTCCATTTAGCAAGGTAATGGTTGTGCCATGCACAATGCCTTGAGGCCCAATGTACATGTAAGAACCTGCCGTCATTTGGCCATATTGAGTAACACCCAAGGCGTTAAATTTCTCCCAATCATCTTGTTTAGAATAATTAGGAATCATCATTCCATTCGTAACAATTACTCTTGGTGCATCTTTACCAGATGGGAATAAGCCCATTGGATGACCTGAGTACATATGCAGTGTTTGCTCGTCCGTCATTATGGCTAGATACTGCATAGTGAGCAGGTACTGTGCCCAGTTTTGAAATACTGCACCATTGCCTCCATAGGTAATTAATTCGTGAGGATGTTGAGCCACTGCATGATCCAAATTATTTTGGATCATTACCATAATGGCAGCTGCATGTACCGACTGGTGAGGATACTCATTTATATTTCGAGCATAAAATTTATAATCAGGACGAAAACGATGCATGTAAATACGACCGTAGTCTTTTAGTTCTTTGGCAAATTCTGGTGCCAATTCTGCGTGAAACCCCTCAGGAAAATACCTTAACGCATTCCTAATGGCTAACTTTTTCTCTTCTTTGGTGAGAATATCTTTACGCTTTGGTGCGTGGTTAACAGTTGTATCGTACGATTTTGGAGTTGGTAATTGGGATGGGATTCCCTGTAAAATTTCTTCCTTAAAAGTCATATCTACAATTTTAATTTCTCCGCAAAAATAGCGATGTTTTGTGAGGTATAGCGATAACCCGTTTCAAATATTTCTTGGGCTTTGGATAAATCGAACCCACTAAAATTAGTGAGTAATGGAGGCTCAATAAATACAGAAGCCAAGGCCTTACTTTTTTCGGTGTTTTTGCTAATGGCAAGAAGCGAACTGCGCTCCATAACATCTTTAAACGTACTAATTGTATGTGTTTTACTTATAGGATTGCAACCCACGGCTATAATAAAATCAGATTTATCAACTAAAGGCTCAACTGGCAAGTTATTTAAAATACCTCCATCAATATACTTTACTTCATCAATTCCTACAGGGTTAAAAAGTACTGGCAAACAACAAGACGCAAGTATTGCAGTATGTAAATCACCTTCCTTAAAGTAATGTGTTTCGCCTTTTTCAATGGCCGTGGCAGCAACTATCAAAGGCAACTTAAGGCTTTCAAACGTATTGGGTAAGTTATCTTTTAATATTTTATGGAGGCTATCCATACTCAATAACCCTTGCCAACTGAAAGCTGGTTTAAAAATGGAGAGCATTTTTGTTTTAATAATGATAGCTAAAATTTGATCTGGGGTAAAACCTGCACTATAGAATCCACCAATTATAGCTCCTGCACTAGTGCCGCTCATAACATTTGGTGTGATGTTATTTTCATCGAGAGCTTTGAGTACTCCTAAATGAGAAATCCCTCTTGCTCCTCCTCCACTTAATGCTATGCCTATCATAAATTATAGTTTACATCACTTCGAACAAACCGTTGCAGGCTATGCCTTGCGAATATGGGTAACTTATATATCTTTAAACGCAAAAACCTTATCTAACCGTACACCTTTTTCGGTATGTTTAACGGTACAACATTCGTTCACGGGATCGTGCTGCAAAATAAGTACATATTCATTGTCTGCTGCTTTGCTTAAAAATGCTTGTTTTTCGTTCATTGTTAGCAATGGCCTTGTATCGTACCCCATAACATAAGGTAACGGAATATGCCCTACCGAAGGTAAAAGGTCAGCCATAAAGACTAATGTTTTACCTTTATAATTAAGCTTAGGCAACATCTGCTTCTCCGTATGTCCATCCACGGTAATTATATCAAACGGCAGTCTATTATCTCCACTGGTTTCCACAAACTTGAGCTGACCAGAATCTTGCATTGGTTTAATATTTTCGCCTAAAAAAGATGCCCTTTCCCTAGGATTGGGCTCTGTAGCCCATTGCCAATGTTCTTTATTACTCCAATAAGTTGCTTTATCAAAAGTTGGAAGTAGTTTTTCTCCATCTCGTTTAACTCCGCCTCCACAATGATCAAAATGAAGATGTGTTAAAAAGGCATCAGTTACTTCATTAAAACCGAGGTCGGCTTTTTGCAAACCCTTAGCTAGCGAATCATTACCGTGTAAGTAATAGTGGCCAAAGAATTTTTCAGATTGCTTATCTCCCATTCCACTATCAATAACAAAAGACCTGTTTCCGTCTTTTATAATGAGAGAACGCATCGCCCAACTGCATAAATTATTATCATCAGCAGGGTTGGTTTTACTCCAAAGTGATTTAGGTACTACGCCAAACATAGCACCGCCATCTAATTTAAAATAGCCTGTATTTATTAATTCTATTTCCATGCTTATTGTTTTATGTAATAACCAAATCCAAAAAAGCCATGAACTCCGGTTAAATATTGGTCTTTACCAATTCCTAAAGAGATTGGGCCAATCATTGAATCATAAGAAAGTTTACTGCTAAAACCCAGCCTTCTTGGAAATGCTCCTATGTTTTCAATAAGTATATCATTGTCAATCCATTTCATGGGATACTGGCTTTCTAAGTAATCTGCTTTAGCTGTAAAGTAAATATCTTTGTAAAATTCCCATTGTAGTGCGGCAGATGCAGTTGCTACATTTAATATATCAAATCTTTTGGCAGGGGTGGCTTCATAACTATTTACCACCGAGCCTACAGGCCTTTCTCCTCCAATAAGGGTTCTAAACGGAAAATCTTCTAAATTGGCAGTACCATTGCTCATTTTAAGAGATAAGCCATACAAGAATGTTAATTTTTCCAGTACAGGAACTGCAATTTGTAAACTGAATGCCCCATATACTAAATACTCTGGTGTAGTATTTACCTCTACTTCTCCAATGCCATTACCTTTGATTTTGAAATAGAAATCTCTATCAAATAAATACCCAACCCTTACATCGGTCTTAATACCTCTGGTTGCAAAGAATGGTTTATTTAATGTATTCGACCTAAGGTATGCCTGAACTCCCCAATCTTTAGTAGTAAATTTATCCAGTATAAACTTAATGCCTGAACTGGCAATAGAATCTGACACAACAGGGCTAATTGAGTGGTTGATATATTCGAGCCTAGCACCAAAAGTTAGATTACTTCTATAGGTTCCTTGTAAAGCTACAGATGCATTTAATGAGTTATCTTGAAACAGGCTGTTAAGCCCACTGCCTGAACTATTATTTTCCTCATTATTTTCAGACCAATAACTGGGTATGTCATATTTTAACCAGGCAGCATTAAGTACCACAGCCATATTCTGCTTTTTGCCTAGGTATTTAAAATAGTTAAGGTCGAGGCGTGGGTTTTGCGCTAAATCGTACTCGAAAATAAACCTTGAACTTGGCAGTAGGAAATTTCTGGAGGTTAGGTTGATGTTTATTCCTGCTTTGTTATCGGTATCGTAATGCGCAGCAATTTTAATACTACCAGGCGAAGATTCTTTAACACTAATTACAAGTTCTTTATTTGCTTCATCAATTTTATAAAGGATTTTAGAAAAATAGAGTGTTCCATATAGCAAATTAATCCTTTTCTCAAGCTCGTTAATATCAATAGATTTATTTTCTGCTATTCTCAGTTTACCAAGTATTAACTCATCCGGTACTTTTTCATTCCCTTCAATTCGGATGGTGTTAAAAACAAATTCATCATTAACAGAAAGCTTCTCAGGTATCTTTACCAGGCCAAACTTATCCAACGAGTCGGCCAGGTGTTTAAACACCCTGGCAAAATCATTTCCTGCTTTTTCGCCCTGGGCAATAATGGCGGCACCATCCCAAAAACTACCGGTAGAGTAACCCTTTAAGTCAGGTTCTATATAAATATCTACCAATTTAGTTTGTTCATTGGAGTCGTGCGCACTAAAAACAAAAGCACTTTGCGAGAGAATTGAAACCATAGAAGTCAGGTCTTCTTTTTTGTCTAAGTCGCTACTTACAAATACACCAATAATTATATCAGCACCCATATCCAGTGCTTCTTGTACGGGAAAATTGCGTAATAATCCTCCATCAACATACAAAGTGCTATCAATGGTTGTAGGGGTAAAAAATGTAGGAATAGACATGGAGGCTCGCATAGCTAACGGTAGTGATCCACTCTTTAGCACTACGGCTTTTCCTGTTTCTATATCTGCTGCAACACACTCAAAAGGAATAGCCAGTTTATGAAAATCGGTAATACCATGGGCGGGTCTTGTAACATTATTTAAAAACATTGTAAGCTCCTGCCCTTCAATCAACCCCTGCGGAAGCCCTATTTTTTTATTTTTTATTGGTAATTCGATAAAATATCTGCCATAAAATGATTTTTCTTCAAAAGCCACTTTATCTAACGGAATATCATTAGTTAAAATATTTTCCCATTTAATATCTAGTGCAATTTCCTTTATTTCATCAGCAGAATATCCGATGGCATAAAGTGCGCCAATAATACTCCCCATACTGGTACCAGTAATGTAATCGGGGTAAAGGCCTGCTTCTTCCATGGCCTTAATAACTCCAATATGTGCCATTCCTTTGGCTCCACCTCCACTTAATACAAGGCCTACCTTAGGTCTTTCCGTTTTTTGTTGTGCAAATAAAGAATAAGTAACAGATGAAAAAACCAGAATAATCGAGATTAAAACAGTTTTTTTCATAAAAATAAGGTTGTCTAACTTTCCAAAACCACACCCATGCTTGTAAACTTTTCGATCCTTTGATTAATTAGTTTATCCGTTTTTATAGAAGCAAGCTCTTTATAATTATCCAGAATAGCCTTTTTCACATGTGATATGGCGGATTTCATATCATTATGAGCACCTCCTAGGGGTTCTTTAATGATTGAATCAATCAGTTTATTTTTAAGCATATCGGATGCTGTAAGTTTAAGAGCATCTGCAGCTTGCTCTTTAAAGTCCCAGCTTCTCCATAAAATGGTAGAACAGTTTTCTGGAGAAATAACCGAGTACCAAGCGTTTTCAAGCATTAACACTCTATCTCCTACTCCAATTCCTAAAGCACCCCCAGAGGCTCCTTCGCCAATAACAATGTTGATTATAGGCACCTTAATCTTAAACATTTCTTGA
>JAMOMJ010000447.1 GCA_027067135.1 Cyclobacteriaceae bacterium | reverse complement strand
TCTTATCTGGGTTATGAGTTAAGTACCGATAGTATCAATTTAATTGCTAACACCAGTTTAAACCTCCAATTAAATCAAAGCACACCAGAGTTAAACGAAATTATTATAAGAGGCTATAAACCTCCTAAAGTGGCTCTTGTGCAAACAGGTAAAATCAGTATTTCTCCCAAATCTGTAGCAGAATCTCCCATTGCCTTTGGTGAAAGCGATGTGATAAAATCGTTAGAAAGAATACCAGGCATAAAACCACAGTCAGAAGGTTCTACTTTTTTTTATGTGCGAGGAGGCAATAAAGATCAAAACTTAATTTTAATTGACGATGCCCCTATTTACAACCCTTCGCATCTTATAGGTTTATACTCCACTATTATACCCGAAACTGCCAATTCAATTGATGTCTATAAAAGTGATTTTCCAATTGCCAAAGGCGGGCGGCTGTCTTCGGTAATAGACATAAAACTAAAAGAAGGCAATAAAAACAGATTTTCAGGTTGGGGAAATGCAGGCATACTTTCCACTCAGGTAGGAATAGAAGGCCCCTTTAAAAAAGGGCTTAACTCGTTTATATTATCAGGTCGGTTTTCACGTATTAAATGGTTGGCAAAGAAGGGAATGCCCACCATCGAAAAATTTAATTTTTATGACCTTACAGGTAAAGTAAATTTCGAATTAAATAACAAAAACAAGCTCTTTTTTTCTTTTTATACAGGTTCTGATAAATACATTGATACTAAAACCGGATTAGAATGGGCTAACTTTAATAGTTCTGTTCGATGGAATAAGGTAATTAATGAAAATACATTTGTTAACTCTACTTTTTATGGAAGCAATTACGAATATTATTTTCATACTGATAGAACCATTAATGAATTTTGGAGATCGAGAATTGGTGAAATAGGAGTAAAAACCAATTTTACTACATTTATAAACACCCAACAGGAGCTTTCTTGGGGATTTAGCCTTACAGGCAGAACGATAAACCCCGGTAACCTGTCAAATAAAACTACCGTACCAGAAGAACTGGTGGTTTCTGTAAAAAATAACCTGGAAACCGAAGGCCATGTGCAATATCAACTATTGCCAAATAAAAAATGGGGTATAAAAATGGGCATGAGAGCCTCTTTATGGACGAGTATAGGAGAGGCTTTTGAATATACATTTAACGATGAAGGCTTCCCTTCTGACACCATTGAATACAAACCGGGCATCCCTTATCATAATTATTTTCAACTTGAACCAAGGCTGGCGGCAAGCTATTTTATTAGTAAAAATACGTCTGTCAAAATTAGTTACGACAGAACAACTCAAAATTTACACTTAATCACCAACTCCATCAGCCCGTTTACTTCCTTTGAAGTGTGGTTGCCCAGCGGACCCAATATTAAGCCTCAGCTTGCTAACCAATTTGCACTGGGTTATTATCATTTCTTGCCTGGCATTGGTGTTTCGCTTGAGGCAGAAGCTTATTATAAGGCAATGCAGAACCAAATTGATTACGCATCGCATGCTTCTACCTTACTTAACCCCATTATAGAAAGTGAACTTGTTTTTGGCACCACCAAAACGTATGGTGTAGAACTTTTTGCAAAAAAAGAAACAGGAAGAATCAGGGGAATGGTTGGCTATACACTTTCGAAAGCAAAAAGCAGCTTTGATGCAATAAACAAAGCAGAACAATTTATAGCAAACTCCGACCGCCCTCATTATTTGAGTCTAAATCTAAATTATGACGTGTCCTTAAGAGTAACCTTGAGTAGCAATTTTATTTATAGTACGGGCATTCCCTTTTCAACCCCTACTGGATTTTATTTATTTGATGGAAACGAAATACCTGTTTATGGAAATAAAAATAATAGCAGATTGCCCAATTACCATCGGTTAGATATTTCAGCAAAATTTGTTTTAAACAAAAACTTAACTGGTAAGTTTAAGCATAGTATTACTGTTTCTGTTTACAATGTGTATGGGCGAAAAAACCCGATATTTATTAATTTTAATAAAGCAATAAGTAATAATGGAGCTATTGAAGTACCCACCAATTTATTAGTGGCATCCAGAATTACCTCCCAACAATACATTTATGGTTTTGCCCCATCCATAAACTATCATTTTAGATTTTAATGAAAAATTTGAGCATTATATTTTCACTGATATTACTTCTGCTACATGTAAGTTGCGAACAGGAAAAAATTATTTGGCCTTTAAACAACAGCCCTTCAGATTTAATTGTGGTAGAAGGAATGTTAACAAACGAAAAAATAAGGCATGCTATAAAGCTCAGTAAGCCCTATTTAGAACAAAACGAAATACCAGAGCCAATAAGTGGTGCTACTGTTTATATTATAACCAATGATTCAGTGCCTGAAATTATTAACACCAATGAATTTCCGCAAGAATCTGGGCACTACCTAACCAATAGTATTAGAGCCGTTTCTGGTAAAATTTATACACTTGTAATTAAATACAACTTTAAAGAATATAGAGCATCTGCTTCTCAACCTCCAATTGAAGCATTGGACAATCCACTAAGTTATAAGCCGGTATCGGATACTACTTATACATTAAATTTTGTTCCTTCCGGTAATGAGCCCAATTATATTAAATATTTTTTAGATTGGCGGCTCACAGATTATTGCATTAATCAGGATAGTTGTCAAGCACTTCAAATTTTTTACGATCTTAAAAATATTGATATTAACGAACAGTTTAAACCAGACCAGGAGGTAGTCGTTTTTCCAAAGGGCACCACAGTTGTGCGTAAAAAATACTCTGTTTCTAATGAATACAAAGCCTTTTTAAGAGGAATGCTTTCAGAAACTGCCTGGCGAGGAGGTTACTTTGATGTGTACCAGGCTAATGCTCCTACAAACTTGAGCGAAGGTGCTGTGGGCTTTTTTGCAGTTTCTACGGTACTGGCCGATTCAACAATTATTACAAATTAGGTACGTATTCTTAGTACCTAACCTGAACTATTCTTAATAATTCAGGCTAAAATCCACTTGAACAAATAATACCCATTGTAAAAAATTGAACACTTTTATTCTGTGCTTTTTATATTAAAAAGCTCACCTACTATTTTTTTTCTGGCAGCTATTCCTTATCCCGAACTCAGGTTTATAAGGGTAAACTTAGTTTTTGGTGTTATACTAATGAAAACTAACTAATTAGTGTTCGTCTATGAAGTAAGTGTCAACATCCGCAAAATGACATCAGTTGGCTCGTAAATAATTAAGGCAAGCAGAACAATAGTTGATTCATGACCAAGCTGTTATTGAAATCATGTTTCAGAAATGCCCATAGGCAAAAGATGGGTTTCTAATAATTAGCTGATATTAAAATATACTAAAATGCTAAAACCCTTACACACTCTTATCCTCACCATATTACTGGTAACCTCTGGCTTTGCCCAGGAACCAAAAATTACCCGTGAATTTTTTGGTATAGATTTTTGGGCTTATGACCCCGGGCTATGGCAAGAGTTTTTCGAGGTGCTTGATGCAGACAGTGTTCAATTAGGGTTAGTAGGTTTTAATATTGGCTGGGAGATGATTGAACCCAACCCACCCGTGCAAGGGGCACACCAATACAATTGGTCGCAGTTGGATGAACTTATACAACTTGGTGTAGCTTCAGGTCGGGTTTTTGATATAAATGTTCTTATTCGCAATAATTGGGCTACCGTTGTTCCTGTAGATGATATGGATGAAATTTGTTGCGACATGGCTCCTCCCAAAGAAGATGCCGAAAGTGACGTAGCACAATGGGGCATGACAGCCTATGAAGCTTACGCTGATTTTATCCGTAATCTGGTAGAACGCTACGATGCTGATGGGGTTGATGATGCCCCGGGCATTTCCAGTGCTGCTATAAAATACTTGCAACTGGGCGATGAGCCCGAAGCAGCCAGTCATTTTATTCAATATGGAGGTACTCCTGAAAACTACAACAGCATGTTGGCTACCCTATATAATGCAGCAAAAACGGCTAACCCCGATATTCTGGTAGTTCGGGGAAAATCAAACCCCGGTTCTGTATTTGACGACAATCCTGACGAAGCAACTCTGTTGGCGCGTAGGGCAGCCTATTTTGATTTTATCTCAACCAGTTTGCAGCTTAGCAAAGATTACTTTGACCTCTTTGCCATTAATTATAACGACCACTACACGGGGCTGTTTCCATTTACTGCCTGGCTGCAAGCAGAAATGGCTAAAAACGGCTATAGCAAACCCGTTATGGTAGGTGATGCCCGTACCACCGCCTGGTCGCGCAGCGATGATGGCAGTAATATCATCCTGCCAAAGCGTTACCCCGCAGGGTTTGCAGAAAGCATTACAAACACTTCGAACCCTCAGCATGCCAATAACCTTAAACTCTACCATGCCGATGAAGTACAACAGAGCTTGCGCAAAATCCTTACAGCCCTTGCTTCGGGCCAGCAGGCCATCTCGCTACAACCGGCATGGGGGCCGGAGGTACACGAACGCATGTTCTGGCAGGATGCCGGCTTGCTCAACAGCCGCATAATGGTAGCTACCCAGCGTATGAGTGGAGCACAAAAGCCAGTTTTTTATGCCGTTAAACAATTAATAGATAAACTTTTGGGTGCAGACCTCCCCATCCAAATCCTTGACCTTGGCACAAATGTATATGCTTACAAGATGAGCCGGGAGGGGAAAGATATTTTTCTGCTCTGGTACGAAAACCAGTTTGAAGTTGATAACCAGGGATTAGTACAGCGTAATCAAACCATAACAGTAGATTTAACCTCCTTTATTGCCACATCACAAGTGCGTGTAAAACAATTTGTTACCGAACTGGACACTGAAGGTGCTCCTGTTTATCCTGAAGACAAAGTAATTTCTGCAAATAAGGTGGTTATTGATGAAACACCTGTGCTAATTGAAGCCGCTTTGACTACTTCTATTAAGGATACCAGTAGTTCCCAAATACAACTTGGTTTAAAGCAAAATTATCCAAACCCGTTTAGAACAAATACTACGATCGAATACCAGCTTACTCAGTCTAACCATGTTTTATTACGCATTTTTGACATACAAGGACAAGAATTACATGTACTGGTTGATGAAGAACAATCTGTTGGGGTTTACTCAGCAGTTTGGGATGGAAAAGACAATTTTGGTAATGCAGTACCAGAAGGTGTTTATCTGTTGCAGATGAATGCAGGTGGTATTGTTCAAACAAAA
>JAMOMJ010000446.1 GCA_027067135.1 Cyclobacteriaceae bacterium | reverse complement strand
TACGACGGTCGCTATGGAAGTCATAAAAGGCCGCATGTATGATTATAATAATGGTAGGTTTCTTAGTGTAGATCCATTCATACAAAGCCCTACATCGACTCAATCGATGAATCCTTATACCTACGTATTTAACAATCCTCTTTCTGGAACTGATCCAACAGGTTATGAATGTGATCCAGAAACAGGTAAAGAGTGTGGAAATGATGAGCCTACTGGTGAAGGAGGAGAAGAAAGAAAAGGGCAAGGTTTTTCATTAAATTGGAAAGTTGTTACTTATAATGGAAAATCTTCAAGTAATTCTAAGAAAGAAGATAGGATAGATAATTCTGATACAGGCAGTCAAAAAGAATTATTTAAAAGAGCATGGGAAAACACTAAAGATTGGTGGACTTCTCCTGGTCCTGCTGCAGGTATTCAAGAAACCGCACTAAGCGGTTATCAACAACATATAAGTTCAATTAATAAAGCATATGAAGCGGGTGATATAACAGGCGCTGAAAGGGAAATTCATATGGCAAATGCCAATTTGAATCTTGGAACTATTAACTCTTTCCCCTCTACTAAAGGTGATACAGTTCTTAAAACACTTGAAATAGCGACAGTAGGCACTACCTTGAAAGTTAGTTCTACTGTAAAAGCTGGTGAGAAAACGGCTACATTAGCTCAAAAACTTGCAAATAAATCAAGAAGCCTACCATCAAACCAAAGACCTAATACTGTAGCAGTTCTAGTTTCAAAAGACGGTAAGGTTATTGTTGGAAGAAATCAGGGCGGAGTAGTAAATAATGAGGTGGGCGGTGCATTGCAGAATATACGGTCAAATCAATTTATGGGGCAATGTGCAGAAGCTAATTGTATAAGTAGGGCTTTAAACAAAGGTGTTGATGTCAAAGGGTCAACAATTACAACTGCAAATGTAAGAGGTGTTAATAGTACTACTAATGTTCATGGTACAGCAAAAGCTCCTTGTTCTGTTTGTGATAAATTACTGGATTTCTTTGGTATTAATAATGGAAACTAATATTAGAAATAAAATTAATAAATTATCGATTCGTGAAAAGCAAGTATTTGCAGCTTTTTGTGTTGCAAAGTATTGTTCATGGTATGGTATTCAACATAAATATATTCAAGAATATTTACTTCACCTTATAGATATTGTAGCTACTAATAATCTTCCAAAGTGGGAGGGTAAGGGTGGATGTTTGAAAATATCAGGTAGGGGAGACTTTCTTCCGGAGGAGTTAAATTTACTGTATGGTAACAATAGAATGATTGAGTTTGATGAGTTAACACAATATACAACAGAGGTTGGTATAATAAATTTATGTGGGGAAATTGATAATGAACCATATGAGTTTCTAATAAAGGTAATTTCAATTCTTGAAAAAAATAAAATTCCAGACTTAAAAATAATGTTATCAAATTTCAAGAGTAAATTAGATAATAGTAAAGATTGGGGTGATGTTGTTTCTGAAAATGAACTTGCAACCATCAAAAGTAAGTTACTTGAAATTTACTCACAAGAGCAGAGACTTTAAAACAAATAAGGGGTCAGTACCCTTTTAGGTAAAACTCATCATTTCCAAGCCGCTAATTTAGTGGCTTTTCTATTGTCTAATTCCTTGGCTTTCACCTATAACACTATTAAGCTTAGACCTTGAAACTAGGCTATCCAATAAAATAATCAAAGCCTGTTGGTCTTCATCAGACAGGATATTAACCTTCTTATATAATTCATAAAGTTTTTGATTGTTGATGACTATCTTGTCCTTTTCTTCAGAACGTCCTGCCAGTTCATCCAAGCTAATACCAAGTAGGTTTACTATTTTCAAAATAGAATCCCAGTGTGGAGTTGCATCTCCATTTTCCCAACGATTATATACACGAGGGCTTACGCCAACTAATTCAGCTAGTCGCTTTTGTGTTAGTTTTCTGTGTTCTCTATACGCTTTTAATCTTTGTGCTAATTCCGCCAGAACATATAGGGGTCAGTACCCTTTTAGGTGAAATCTATCATTCCCAAGCCGTTAAATTTAGCGGCTTTTCTAATCGTTAAATGAAACTATTTCAGTCTTTTGACTACTGTCTAAAAGACTGTAAAGTTGATTCAAGTCTGCTAGTTGTAATCATAGCATCAAGCATTTTAATAACTACTTCCTTTTCCTTGGTGTTTAATTCATCTAGCTGTTTGAAACGCATTGCTAATCTTTGGTTTGACACAGGAGCTTCACCAATACTTTGCCCTACTACCAAATAATCCAAGGAACATCCAAAGACTTCTGCTAACATTAGCAACTTATCAATAGGCGGAGTGTTTAAGCCACTTTCATATTTGTTGAGTTGCCCAGGAGAGCTTCCAATTTCTTTGGCAAGTTGCTTCTGTGTTAGTTGTTTGTCTTTTCTAAGCTGTTTAATTCGCTTGCCGAGAGATTTACGTAGTGTAGGGTCTTGCATAAAAGCAATTAAGTTCCGATTCATGAATTTCTCAGTATATTTATATTTTCAAAGTAAGACTTGCTATATGGTCGTATTAAGACTAACATAAGTTCGCAACAAGAGCAACAATAGTTCTTGACAACTTTTTGAAAAAGGCAAGAAAATGGCACGAATCACAGATAATCAACTAAAACAGCTTAAAACCAACATCTCATTATTCCGTTTAATCCAATCCCAAGGATACCAGATTAAAGCCGAGGGCAAAGACCATATCATGAATTGCCCATTCCATGATGACAAAACCCCAAGCCTAAAAATAAGCACTCATAAGAATGTTTTTAACTGCTTTGGTTGTGGAGCATCAGGCACGGTGATTGATTGGATGATGAAGATTAAAAACATCTCATTCCGCCACGCTTGTGAAACGCTCATGCATGATGCTGGTATGGTTGTTGATAAAGTTGCTAAAAGCAGCGAGCCTTTTTTTTCCTTAGCCAGCTCACAAAACAATCAAGCCATCCTTAACAACAGCATTAACTATTATCATGAAGTCTTAAAACAATCACCTGAAGCTTTAGAATATCTAAAAAGTCGTGGTGTAAACAATCCTGAATTAATCAACACATTCAAACTGGGTTATGCCAATAGAACCTTAGGTTATAAACTACCACCCAAGACCCGAAAGGATGGTATTGAACTGCGCAAGCAATTACAAACAGTTGGTATCTTACGCACAAGCGGCCATGAACATTTTAACGGCTCAATAGTTGTGCCAGTCTTTGAAAATAATAACGTAGTTGAGGCTTATGGCCGTAAGATCAGAAACAACCTGAGAAAAGGAACACCCAAACATTTATATTTGCCCGGGCAACACAATGGTGTATTCAATTCAGCATGTTTAAAATCAAGTGATGAAGTGATCCTTTGTGAATCCTTAATTGATGCTTTAACCTTCTGGAATCATGGTTTTAGAAACGTCACCACAAGCTATGGAACTGGAGGTTTTACCGATGGGATCATGGAAGCCTTGAAAGCCAACAAAATCAAACGAGTGTTAATTGCTTATGATCGTGACCAAGCAGGAGATCAAGCAGCCAAGGAATTATCAACCAAGCTGAATGCTGAAAATATCGACACTTACAGAATCCAGTTTCCCAAGAACATGGATGCCAACGAATATGCTTTGAATGTAACACCCGCAACAAAATCATTAGGTATTGTTATCAGAAAAGCGCAGTGGATCGGCAACGGCCAAGAACCAGCTCGAACTGCCAGTTCTATAGATACGCAAGAGTTAAGTCAAACATCTTTAGCAGTTAAAGGTGAAAATCTTAATTCTTTAACCGCTGAAAAATTAATCCCAGAGCCATCGGCTTCGGTAGTTCCTGAAGCTGGTTCTACCACCAATGCAGAAATTACAGAGCATGAAGTTCTGATATCCTTTGGAAAGCGTAAATACCGAATCAGAGGGCTTGCCAAAAACCTAAGTTACGAACAACTAAAAGTAAATATCCACATCAGGATAGTTGATTCTAAAGGTGGCGAAAACTATTACATTGACACATTCGATTTATACCACGCCAAAGCCCGATCAACCTACATCAAACAAGCCAGTATTGAATTAGCTGTTGAACAAAACGTAATAAAAAAAGACATAGGAAAGATATTAGTCAAGCTCGAAGAACTCCAAGAACAGCAGATTAAATCTGCATTAGAACCACAAGAAAAAGAACAACCAAAACTAACAGAAATCCAATACACTCAAGCAATGGAGTTGCTCAAAAGTCCAAGCTTACTGGAGAGAATTACCCAGGATCTAACTGCTTGCGGAATCATCGGAGAAAACACCAACAAACTAACAGGATACTTAGCATGTGTCTCAAGAAAGTTGGATAAACCATTAGCCATCATCATCCAATCAACCAGTGCCGCTGGTAAAAGTTCTTTAATGGATGCCATCCTAAACCTCATGCCTGAAGAAGAACTCACCCAATATTCAGCAATGACAGGACAATCATTATTCTACATGGGTGAAACCAGTCTCAAACATAAAATCTTAGCCATAGCTGAAGAAGAAGGCGCACAAAATGCCAGTTATGCATTGAAACTATTGCAGAGTGAAGGAAAGCTCACAATAGCCAGTACCGGAAAGGATGAAACCAGTGGCAATATGGAAACCAAGGAATACCACGTTGAGGGTCCAGTGATGTTGTTCCTCACAACTACAGCCATCGATATAGACGAAGAATTAATGAACAGGTGTTTGGTCCTAACGGTAAACGAAAGCAGAGAACAAACCCAAGCTATACACGATATGCAAAGAGACCAACACACGCTTGATGGAATTTTAGCGAAGCAATCTAAAAAACAGGTCATTGACCTGCATCAAAATGCACAAAGACTCATTCAACCATTATTAGTCGCCAATCCCTACGCCAAAGAACTCACATTTATCAACGATAAAACTCGCACCCGCCGTGATCACATGAAGTACCTCACACTAATCAACTCAATAACTTTGCTTCATCAACACCAAAGAAAAATCAAAACAGTCAATCACCAAGGCGAAACATTGAGCTACATCGAAGTAGAAAAACAAGATATTGCCATGGCAAACAAACTGGCTCATGAAATACTAGGTCGTTCCCTTGATGAACTGCCACCACAAACCCGAAAGCTACTAACAGAAATCCACCAGTTAGTAACTGGCAATTGTAAAACCGAAGGCATAGAACAAAGTGATTATTACTTCAGCCGCAAAACAATCCGAGATGCCA
>JAMOMJ010000445.1 GCA_027067135.1 Cyclobacteriaceae bacterium | reverse complement strand
CCAAGTCTGGCATTTATTTCATACGATGATGCATTATACACATCCATTAAATTAGTAATAGAAGCTGCATAATCTTGCTTATACTCGTTAGAATAGCTTGCTACAAAAGCAACTTCCATTTTGTTTGTTTGGGCAAAAATTGAATGTGATAGCCCTAAAAGAAGCAGTAAAAATATCTTATTCATAATCTTTATTTTTTCAATGAAATTTGCAATCCTGCAAACATATAATGTTGTTTATAAGGAAAATTTGTGTCGATTACTTCCAGACTTTCAAAAGTGTAACCCAGCAGTAGTTTGGTTCTGTTTCCAATATAATAAGTGCCTGTTGCCCCAAGTCGCATTACTAAATGGTCGATTAAATTATACTGATAAAACCCATCCATATCTTGTGCATTTTTCATATCCCCGAACGAGCCATATACATCGAACCAAGTACGCTGTGCTAATTTTACTCCTATCTTTTGAAAGAAAATTAGATTGCCTTTTTCATTGGAAAGGCTTCCATCAATATGATAGGTTAGGATAGATTGTAGGTATATGTTTTGATTAGGCGTTGGATACACAATAGCGCCCAGTGCAACTTGCTGTTGAGTGGTAAAATTAAATTGGGCTCTGCCATAATTTAAGGAAAAATCAATAAGGTTGGTGTTTGCCACTAAGCCTGCCATAAAAGCAAAATTTGTGTATTTATTTGTGCTAGATACTGCTTGAGTGTGAAAACTACCCATCAGTTGAAGCCCCGTTGAAATTGGCATTGTGGCCTTTAGGTAATATTCATTCTGAGCATATTTGGATGGTTCTACATCACTAAAATTACGGCTAATACGCATATATCCTTGGTATAAACTTAGCCTGCTACCAAGTTGTTGAAATGCACCAATATGAACATATTTTAATGCTCCCACCGACTGGTTCGATGGGCTTATAAATTTTAAACCAGCTTCACTATAAAGACCCGTAATAAACCCGAAGCCATTATTTACATTGCGTGCATCAAGTAGTAATTTGTGTTTACCATAAAGCAAATTTGCATCTTGAGTTCTCCCAGAAAATTTATACGAATAGTATAAATACTCTACCGAAAGAGGTGCGTCTTCATAAAAGTTAAGCGCTTTGGTAAACTCGGGAATGGCATTTCTGTATTCTCCTTTGTTGTAATAGGCTATGCCTAGCCGCATTCGTAAATAGTAAAAATCTATTTCTGCATTAATGGCTTCCTTTCCTATCGTAATAAGGTTGTCCCAGTCCTGAGCTAAGTAAAGCTCGTACGTGCGAGTATTATACCATTTAAAGTTTTTACTCGTTTGACCAAATAAAGAACTAAAGGTAAAAAATAGAAATAATATGATGATTATTCTACGCATTTGGCAGTAAGTGTTTTGTGTTGCAGCTTCACTTCGAATAAAGCAAATCTTGATTCTTCAATGCTAAATTTAAAATTGACTTTGCTTCGTGATTTGGCGAATAAGGTTACTTCAGCAGATGATTCTAATTCAATCTTTTGTGGAGAAAGATCGTCATCAATACTTATATAATTGAGCAAATAATGCCCTCTCATATATTGAAAAAATGGAGCAGTAAAATCATGTAAATACCTAAGTTGTTTATTAGTTACTAAGTATAATGGGTACTGCTCTTTGATTTCAAGATTGTCATAATAGCCTAGCAATACCTTGTATGCTGCCAAATAGAAATAATACAGCAAGGAGTCTTTTTTTCCTTCGAATAAAGTAAAATAATGCAGGGTGCCATCGTTTACAAAATAGGCTTTTGATCCACTAGTATGGCAATACAAATACCGATTATTACTCATGTCGTTCTTTACTTCCCACGTAATTTTTGTGGTGCTTTGTCCATCATTTACTTCAAAATTCAGAGTTCTTCCAGGAATAAAATGAAAGGCTGAGCTCATTAGTTTATTGGTTTCTACACTTTTTATGAGCGCGCCTTCTTTGGGGTAGTTAAAAAAGTTGAAATGTAATTGCTCCTTCTCTTTTTCCAAATAAGTACTAAGTGGGTACTCCAATGTTTTGGAACCAATGTAAGGTGTTTGCTGAATTTGAAAGTGCAAATGTGGATAAGGCGAACGGCCTGAGTTCCCACAATGTGCAATTACATCCCCCTTCTTAACAGTGGCTCCTTTAGCTACTTTAATAGAACTATCCTTTAGGTGGCTTAATTGGGTATAGAGCTGATAACCGTGTTTAATAACAATCGTATTGCCCCAATTTTGGTGCAAATTGGCATCGCCAATGGTATTATCTTCAACACCTCTTAGTACCGTTTCGATTACACCATCTGCAGGGGCAAGGATTGGTTTATCAAAGCAATAATAGTCTTCTCGGTAATCTCCGGTTCCTCTATATTGTTTTTGTTTATCGTCAATAATTACAAAATCCCAAGCTTCTTGCCAGGCCTCTTTATGGGTGTAAGCTCCTTTATGGCCTTGTGAAACCGACCATTCTCCAAAGAATGGAACGCCTATGGCTTGCCACTTAAAGTTGGCATATCGCTTGGTATTACTTAGTCGTTCATAGAGGTTTTTTTCTGGTGAGTATAACTGTACTCGTACCTCTTCAGGCTTGGCATTGGGCTTCATCCGAAGTTTTAGTACATATAGAAATGTAATAACAATAATGTTAAATGGCAAGGAGTAAATACCCAATTGCACTAATGTAAACACGCTGCTCACAGCGGCCGTAATAATGACCATAGCTGGTATTAATGCAAACGCCCATAAGTAAGTTGTTTTGGAAGGCACCAAGAAAAAGCTACCTAAAGCTATGCCGCTCAAAATAAAATTGAATCCAATATAGCTATACCCAAGAGCATCAATGTCTGCACCAATAAACCAGTAAAAATAATAGGCTACTAAGAAGCTTAGAATTGACAAGCTAAAGGAAATTCGAGAGTAAATGAGTAAACCTATTGAAATAATTATACCAGATAATGCATTGAATTGAAAAAGAATTGCACCCAAAGATTTAAGATAAATGAGTATGGGTTCGGGAATGTTTGAACTGTTAAACCAATGGTAGGAATCTACTAACCACACATCGCCACTGGCATATAATTCATTGAGCATATATACGCCATTTTGGCTTAGGCCAAGAGATTCAAATCCTCGGGCAGCCAATAATATGCTCCAAATGCCTACTAAAAATGGAATGCTCAAATAAGGCAATCCATATTTAGCTAAGATGCCGCTAACAGCAATAGTGACTAAAAAAGTGATAAGCATTGCCACCATTAAAAGCACAAAGAAGGCAGGGCTTGGCTCGTAATAGAGACCCAAGCCTAAGCCCACCAATAGTCCGTTAAACCCATAGCTCCCTTCTTGAATATAATGTTTATCGAAGTTAAGCCCCAAGGCAAGCAGGTTTGAGATAACCACCGCCAGCAATCCACTTAAACCCAGATTAAAATCAAAAAAGGTGGTGAGGATTAGCAAAGCTCCTAACACTTTATTCTTAGAAAAGAATACCTGTGTATAGCTATGAATTGTGGCCTCAGACCAAAACAATATGTGATCTCGGTGTTTCATTAAAGCTTAAACGAACTTAAGTGGTCGGGCATTTCTTCCATTTGATTAATGGTATCCAATGTTTCTCTGTTTCTAATGATATGTGTTTCCCCTTTCATATCAATAAGCACCACATTCGGTCGCATACTGATAAACTGCATCCACTGCGTAACATTATAGGCTCCTACGGTATGTGCCACTACCATATCCCCTTTATTTAACGGGGGTAGGATAATGCTTTCGCGCACAACATCAATATTCATGCAAAGAGGCCCGTAAAGCACCATGTCTTCTTTATAATTAGAAGCTTCTTGCGCTGGTGAAATTTTATG
>JAMOMJ010000444.1 GCA_027067135.1 Cyclobacteriaceae bacterium | reverse complement strand
TTGAACCATCTGATTGAAGGCAATAAAGAAGAATCTCAAAGTCAGCTCAAAAAAATCACCGAAACGGCACTAGCTAATAATAATATTTTCGAGGAGCTAATGGAAGCCGCTAAAGTCTGCTCTTTGGGGCAAATTAAAGAGGTATTGTTTGAGGTGGGTGGACAGTATAGGAGAAATATGTGATTTATTTAATCTTGTTTTCAAGATTAGATAATCGTTTTTCATGATCCGCATAGGCCTCCGCTGTAAACGACATGTAATCAGAAATATCCTCATGAAACTCATGAAAGGCTGCACTAAGTTCTTTCACTCCTTTATTCATATAAGAGATTTTAGCCTCCATTAAATTTAAACTTTTGCTTACACGATTTTCAAACTCACGATAGTCTTTCATCTCTGTTTTATTAGTACTGGCTAGTAAATATAATTTATTTCTAGGAATATCGTTAAAGTATCACTTTTCCGTAACCTTCGACTTTATCGTTACTTTCTGAATAGGTTTTGCAGGGTCATTGCTATAGATGGTAACGGTTTTAATCTGATTGCCTTTTCTACCTGCTGAGTTAAAGGTTACACTAAGATCAACTGACTCTCCTGGCTTTAAGTCCCTTGTTGCTAATTTGGGAACAGTACACCCACAACTTGCTTTGGTTTTTCGAATGTTTAAATCTGTTTTGCCAGTATTTGTTAATTTAAAGGTGGTAGTAACAACATCGCCCGAAGTAATCCCTCCAAAATCATGTACTGCATTATCTATTGTAAGCTTTGGTGCATTCAGCTTTTCTTCGGCTGTCATTGGAGCAAAATACTCCTGAACATCAGCATACACCGACATGCTTTTTCTAGCATCATCACCAACCTCATTGGTTGTAATTACGATATTATCCGACATAAAGCCTAAATCGTTCTTAGCTTTCCCATCGTAAGAAACTACAATCTTACCTTTTTCTTTGGGAGCTAAGGTTTCTGGTAAAAATTTTACAGATATATAGCTAG
The DNA here is from genome assembly GCA_027067135.1 of Cyclobacteriaceae bacterium. Lineage (GTDB taxonomy): Bacteria > Bacteroidota > Bacteroidia > Cytophagales > Cyclobacteriaceae > JAKISE01. The sequence goes on along the minus strand of JAMOMJ010000444.1, from coordinate 4,242 downwards.
CCCCTTCAACCTCGTTCGAAAAAACAATAGCATTTTCTGAAGCATTATACACATCAAATTCCTTGGTAGCAATATCATTATTAAACACCTTGCCTATGTTAAATGCACGGTATTTTACTCGAATGCCACCTAATAAGGTCGGCAAATCATCTTCTACCGTTCTAGGTTTGGGTTCTACCTGTCCATTTATACGAAGCACAATAGTTTTACTTTGCTCAGAGGTAGTAGTAACGGTAAGTGTTTTATGAAATGGCCCTGGTCGGTTTAGTGGGTTATAACTTGCTTTGATAAATCCTGTTTCTCCGGGTGCCACCTCTTCCTTAGTCCAATCTGGAGTTGTACACCCGCAAGAGGCTCTCACATGTAGAATTTTAATTGGCTCCGTGCCCGTGTTTTTAAATACAAAATCAAATTCAGCAGGACCTCCCACTTCTTTAATATTTCCAAAATCGTGAGATGGTTCCTCAAACGTAATTGACTTGAGTTCTTGCGCTACTAAAGTAGAGCTTACTAAAAGGAGGATAATAAACAGTGATTTCATCTTAATTAATTTTTTATTGTAATTCAAAGATACATTATCTGAATGTTCTGTTAGCCGTTCTGTTAGAGATTTATCATATTTGTACACTGTTTCAAAGGGTATTGAAATTAGAATAAATTTAAACTATGGCAAGAATTTTAACTGGCATTCAGTCTTCGGGCAAACCACACTTGGGCAACCTCTTGGGAGCGATAAAACCTGCTATTGAGTTATCACAAAATAAGAACAACGATTCCTTATTTTTTATAGCAGACCTACATGCATTAACAACCGTTAAAGATGCTGAATTGATTAAAAATCATACACAAGCCGTAGCAGCAGCTTGGCTTGCCTTTGGTTTTGATACGGATAAAAATATATTCTACCGCCAGTCGCGCATACCTGAAGTAACAGAGCTTACTTGGTATTTAAACTGCTTTACTCCTATTCCTATGTTGCAAAACGCACACTCGTACAAGGATAAAGCCGATAAACTGTCTGATGTAAATGCAGGACTATTTACCTACCCTGTGCTAATGGCTAGCGACATTCTAATGTACGATGCCGATTTTGTTCCTGTAGGCAAAGACCAGCAGCAGCATTTAGAAATGACCAGAGATATTGCACGTAGCTTTAACCATTATTATAATGAAGAGGTCTTTGTGATTCCTGAAGTAAAAATTGATCAAGCTGTTATGACGGTGCCTGGTACTGATGGTCAGAAAATGAGTAAGAGTTATGGCAATACCATTGATATATTTTTACCTGAAAAAAAACTAAGGAAAGTGGTACTGGGCATTATAACTGATAGCACACCTTTGGAAGACCCTAAAAACCCAGACACCTGCAATGTGTTTGCCCTCTATAAATTACTTGGCACCCATGGGCAAGTAAAAGATATGCGTGCAAATTACGAAGGAGGCAATTACGGGTTTGGCCATGCGAAGCAAGCACTTTTTGAGTTAATAATGGATGAATATAAAACCGAAAGGGAACTATTTAATAGTTTTATGGAAAACCCTGCAGAACTGGAAAACAGGCTACAGCAAGGAGAAGCAAAGGCGAGAAAAATTGGCCATAAAGTACTTAACCGAGTAAGAAAGGTAGTTGGGTTTAAATCCTAGGAGTATGAATGAATTGCAATTTCCTATAGGCAAATACAAAAGTATTAAATCTCCCAATGCCGACCTTTTTCAGTCGTGGATACATACCATTGCTTCATTTCCTGCTGATTTAAAAAAAATAGTTAATGGGCTTAGTCAAGAACAATTTCAATACACCTACCGGCCAAATAGCTGGACTATTCAACAATTGGTACATCACGTAGCAGATAGCCACATGAACGCTTTTATGCGTTTCAAATTAACTATTACCGAGGACAAACCAACAATTAAACCTTACTTGGAAGCTGAATGGGCAAAACTTGCAGATTATACAGGTTCCATTGAGTCTTCTTTACAAATTGTGGAAGGAGTTCACAAAAGATGGGTTGAACTGCTCAATAGAATGAGTGAAGATGATTTTAAGAGAACTTATATTCATCCTGAATTTAATAAAGAATACGATTTAACCGAAGCCCTTTGCCAATACGATTGGCATTGCAGGCATCATTTAGCACATATAAAATTAGCAAAAGATGGTTAGAAGCTAGAAGACCGAAGCTAGAATTATACCCCTTCCAACTCTGGTCTTCGAACTTCTGACTTCAAACTCCAAACTTTAGAATTATGAACGCAAGAGAAAAAGCAAAAAGTTGGCTTAGCCAAGATATAGACCAAGATTTCAAAGAAGGCATTAACGCTTTGCTTTCAGGGTCAGAAGCAGAATTAACCGAAGCCTTTTATAAAGATTTAGAGTTTGGCACAGGTGGTCTCAGAGGCATTATGGGTGTAGGCTCTAACCGTATGAATAAATATACATTGGGCATGGCTACCCAAGGCTTATCTAACTACCTCAATAAAGCGTTTCCAAACGAAAAAGTTAAAGTAGCCATTGCGTATGATTGCAGAAATAACTCCGATTATTTTGCTGAGATTACTTCAGCCGTCTTTTCGGCCAATGGCATTAAAGTATATGTATTCGAAGAGCTTAGACCCACACCAGAACTCTCTTTTGCCATTCGCACCTTGGGTTGTAAATCAGGTGTAGTGCTCACTGCCTCTCACAACCCAAAAGAATATAATGGCTATAAAGCCTATTGGGATGATGGTGCGCAAGTAACACCTCCACACGATACTAATATCATTAATGAAGTGCAGGCGATTACCTCTCTTACCGACATAAAGTTTGAAGCGAACCATTCTTTGATAGAAAAAATTGGATATGAGGTTGATACACAGTACCTAAATTCTATAAAGTCATTGGCATTGGATTCTCAAGCCATTGAAAAGGAGAAAGACCTTAATATTGTATATTCTTCCATTCACGGAACTGGGATAACCATGGTTCCTCCGGCACTTGAAATGTTGGGCTTTACCAATGTTAATATTGTAAAAGAACAGGCAGAACCCAATGGGAATTTCCCAACGGTAACCTATCCAAATCCAGAAGAAGCCGAAGCATTAACATTGGCTCTAAAACTTGCCAACGAAACCAAGGCCGATTTGCTTATGGCTACCGACCCAGATGCTGACCGGGTGGGAATTGCCGCGATGGCAGATAATGGAAAGTTTGAGCTAATGAACGGCAATCAGTTAATTAGTTTGCTTGCAGATTACACGCTTAGCAAACGAAAAGAGCTTAGCACTTTGAATACTGCCACTCAGTATATGGTTAAAACAATTGTGAGTACAGACTTATTCGATACCATTTGTGTAGATTATAACATGCCTTGTTATAACACATTAACAGGTTTTAAGTATATAGCTTCCACCATTAGGGAATTAGAGGGCTCTCACCAATTTATTGGAGGTGGAGAAGAAAGTTATGGCTATATGCCTTCGGCAGTTACTCGCGATAAAGATGCAGTGGCAACCTGTGCACTTATTGCAGAAATGGCTGCAGATGCCAAAGCTAAAGGCAAAACACTATGGGATGCACTTCACGACATTTATACAACCTACGGAGTTTGGTATGATAGTATGACTCCAATTACCCGAAAAGGAATTGAGGGTGCAGACGAAATTGCTGCTAAAATGAAGCAATTAAGAGCTAACCCCCCAGTAAGTTTAGGTGGAGATAAGGTGGTTATCATTAAAGATTATCAATCTAGCATTGAGCGAAACCTTGAGACAGGAAAAGAAGTAAAGATGAATTTTCCGATTTCGAATGTGCTTCAATTCTTCACCGAAAATGGCAGCAAAATTTCAGTAAGGCCTTCTGGTACCGAACCAAAGATTAAGTTTTACTTTAGCTTAACTCAGAAAATTTCTACTAAGGAAGAAATTGAAAGCACCAATAAAAAGCTAAAGAAAAACGTAGAAGATATTGTCAATGATTTAGATTTAAACCAATGGTAAACGAATTAATAGCATTATTTGAAAGAGACCTTGACCGGTTGGCCAAAGAAATAAAGGCGTATAAACAAGGAGCTGATCTATGGGTGCTACCAAAAGGTATTAATAATACAGGAGGCAATCTTTGCCTCCATTTGACGGGTAATTTGCAGCATTTTATAGGGCAGGTTTTAGGAAACTCAGGCTTTGTACGCAATCGTAAAAGTGAGTTTGGAGATAAAAATATAGAAATTTCTACTTTGCTAAAAGAAATTGAAACTACAAAAG
>JAMOMJ010000443.1 GCA_027067135.1 Cyclobacteriaceae bacterium | reverse complement strand
TTTTCTTTATTTTTTAGAACAACATTATTTTTTTCAGTTTCGAGCTCAAATGTTCTTTTTTTAACCTTTTCTTCAAGCTCTTTTGTTAATCGGGTTTGATAGGATTTGTTTTCTGTTAACTGATCTATATATAACCGCTGGCTTTCTTGTTTTTCCTGGTAAAATAGTTTGGTTATATACCCAAGGCCTACCGATAGAGTTAATAATTCAACTACTACGGTAATTTCCATAAAATAAAAGTTATGATAATTTTTAGAAATAAGTACTTGATCAACAATTCCCCCGACAATCATAATAGATGCGGCCAAAATTACTATTCTCCCTCGCAGGTTATTGCTCTTTAGTATATAAAAAACAATAAAAGCCATAAGCACCATTTGGAGTGCTAAAATGATATATTTATAAAAATCAGAGTAAATAATCTGAGATCCTGTGTAATGCAACAAGGTATTAAGAACAGACTCGATTAACTTAAAAATAATACCCAGGTTTAGTAACCGATAGGCTTTTGGTACTTGCTTTTTATAATCACCAAAATCGTTTACAAAATAGAAGTAGGATATAAATATTAAACTATACCAAATGCGAACTAAGTTGTATGAAATAGATTTTATCCAAGGAAAAACCTCTTGAACAAAGCCGAAATAGTATAAAAAATAAAGTAACGAAAAAAATATAAAAAGGGCATATTTAAAATACATCTCCCACCCGGTAACAAAATACATAATTAAGTTAAACAGACAAATAAAGGCAAACAACCCTAGAAAAAAAGACTGCCTAACATACAAGTTAGAATTGCTTTCTATTACAAATTTTTGAGACACTAAGCTTACAGATAATCGCTGCGGATCATCGCGATTTAGCTCTTTTACAGAGAAAAAGAGTACTTTGGTTTCGCTTGGCAAAAGAACTTGTGCAACAGTATTATGAAAACCCTCAATATTTACAACAGTATTGTTTAAAAGAGAAACAGTAGAGATATCAAAGGCATTTTGATAGCGTTTGCCAAATCGGATTATGTAAGATAAGGGTTTATCAGATTTATTTTTAACATAAAAAAGGAGTCTGTATTTTTGATTTACGAAACCCGATGATTTAGAAAAAAGAACTGTATCCGAACCATTTACCAAATACAGATAAGGTGTAATGTTTATGGGTTCCTTATCGGTAAGCTCACCAGAAATAAGAAGTACCTCTTTGCCAAGAACCCATTGATTGGCAACCAAAATTGTAAAAACGGTTACAAAAAAAATCTTTTTAAAAATTACGATACTACTCAAAATACATGGTTCGCTAAAGTCAAAGGTCTCATTTTCCTATGACATTTGAATAACATTTGTAAAGGTTATAAATAATTTAGCCTAGAAGTGTTAATGAAAACCTTTCTGAATGTAGGTTATTTCTCTAAAACACTGCCCAATAGCAAGGTTATTTAATAGCTGCTTGTTACAAAAATTGGCACATAAATTTTAAATATTACAGTATTAGGTAATTATACATTGGCTCTTCACCCAAACTTCTAATAATACAATAGTCTCATTCGTCAAAAACAACTACCTTTGTGCACTAATTTTTAAGCTATGTGGAGCAATTTAGCAAAATTCATTTTAAAATATAGGCTGCCTCTTATCATTACCCTGATAGCCGTAACGGTGTTTATGGGGTATAATGCACGTAAAGCAGAGTTAAATTATAATTTTGCCAAGGTTGTGCCAGATAGCGACCCTGATATGCAGGCCTTTATGGAGTTTAAAGAACTGTTTGGCGAAGACGGTAGTATTTTGGCCATTGGCATTAAGGATAGCTCACTATTTACTCCTAAAAACTTTAAAAAATTAAAATACCTTACCGATGAAATTGAAGGTTTAGGAGGGATTACCCAAGTACTTTCTTTACCTGATTTACCTCGACTTATTAGCAATAAAAAAGAGAAGAAGTTTGATATAGATAAGATATTTAAGGTAATGCCAGATACCCAAGAGGATCTTGATAGCCTTTTGAAAGTAACTATGAACCAACGGTTTTATAGTGGCCAATTAATCAATGAGGAAAATGGAATGATTCTCATTCTTGTGTCTTATGATAAGTCCTACTTAAATTCTGATAAGAGAATTGGGTTAACTAAAGACATAATGAGAGCCAGTGAGCTTTTTACAAACGACACGGGAATACAACTTTATTTTGCAGGCATGCCTTTTGTACGTTCGGTTATTGCGGGACAAGTAAAAGACGAGCTTGAAATGTTCTTAGTCTATTCTGCCCTCATTACTGCCTTTATAATGCTTCTGTTTTTTAGGTCGTGGATTGCGGTGGTTTTTCCCATGCTTACTATTGTAGTTGTGGTGGTTTGGGTGCTCGGCACCCTGGTATTGTTCGGGTTTAAAATAACCCTGCTCACAGGGTTAATACCATCTATCATAGTCGTCATTGGTATTCCAAATAGTATTTACTTAATCAATAAATATCATCACGAGTATTTAACCCACCGTGATAAAATGAAGGCAATAAAAACGGTAACAGCTAAAATTGGCTTAGTTACCCTTATTACTAATGGCACAACGGCTGTTGGTTTTGGGGTACTTATGTTTACCGACATAATTATTCTTAAAGAATTCGGAATCATAGCCAGCCTTAATGTCATGGCTATGTTCGTGGTAAGCATCATTATGATGCCAATTGTTTTTTCTTACCTGCCAGCACCAAGTGATAAGCATTTGAAGCATTTAAGTTTTACTCCACTTAATGGAGTGTTAGATTTATTCAGCAAAGTGGTAACAAACTATCGACCTGTTGTTTTTAGTATCACTATAGTATTAGTTGTACTTGCAGCGTATGGCACATATCAAGTACATTCGGAGTCGCATATGATTGATGATATTCCGGAGGATAGCAGGGTAAAACAGGATCTTTACTTTTTTGAAGATAATTTCTCAGGCATGATGCCACTAGAGATTGTGGTGGACACGCACAAAAAGAAAGGGGTTACAAACTTAAAGAACCTTAAAAAGATTGATGAGTATGAGCAATTTTTGGCTGCTCAATCCGATATATCAAATCCTGTTTCTATCGTTTCTTTTATTAAAGCGGCTCGACAAGCTTACTTTAATGGAAATCCTAAACGATATGGACTGCCTAAAAACAATCAGGAAAAGAACTTTATTCTTAATTACTTAAAAAATCAAGGAGATAGCTCTGGGTTGATAAATGCTTTTGTTGATTCTACAGGACAAAAAATCAGAATTTCGTTAAAAATTAAGGATATTGGTTCTACCAAAATGGATTCGCTCATTAATGATGTAATTCGACCTAAGCAGGCAGAGATTTTTGGAGACACTAAAATTACAGCTAGTATTACGGGTACTACACTGCTATTCATTAAAGGAAATTCGTTTTTAATAGATAATTTAAAAATGAGTTTTGTGCTGGCATTTATAATTATTTCAATTATTATGGGAGTGCTTTTCCGAAATGTGCGAATGATTATTTTGTCATTGGTGCCAAACGTAATTCCTCTACTAATTACAGCAGGCCTGATGGGTTATATGGGTATTCCGCTAAAACCTAGTACCGCTATCATATTTAGTATAGCCTTTGGTATTTCTGTAGATAATGCCATTCACTTTTTAGCCAAGTACAGGCAAGAGTTATACAGCAATAATTTTGATGTAAAAAAAGCAATTGACCTTAGCATGCACGAGACAGGCACTAGTATGATTTATACGGCCATTGTGCTGTTTGCAGGCTTTGTGATTTTTACGGCTTCAGAGTTTGGAGGAACTGTGGCATTAGGATTGTTAACCTCTATTACATTGTTCATTGCAATGTTTACCAATTTAATAGTCCTTCCGTCTTTACTTATCACATTTGATAGCGGACACCGTAAATCTGGCAGACACCCCATTATTGAAGAATACGATGGCTTTTATATAGATGATGAAGAAATTGAGTTGGACAAAATAAAGGTATCGGAAAACGGGCAACAAGTTGTGCCTGAAAATCAAAAAAAATAGTTTCTGTATTAATGAAATACAAAGAATACAAAGGGATAAACTATGCCGAAATGGCTACAGGTGTTCTCAATACCTGGAAAGAAAATAACATTTTCGAAAAATCGGTAGAGAACAGGGAGGGAAACCCTGTTTTTACTTTTTACGAAGGGCCTCCATCTGCAAATGGCACACCAGGTATTCACCATGTAATGGCTCGTGCAGTTAAAGATATTTTTTGTCGCTATAAAACACTCAAAGGGTTTCAGGTAAAACGCAAGGGTGGCTGGGATACCCACGGCCTTCCAGTGGAGCTTCAAGTTGAAAAAGAGCTTGGCATTACCAAGGTTGATATTGGCACTAAAATTTCGGTAGAAGAATACAACCAAAAATGCCGGGAGGCAGTAATGAAATTTAAGGATCAGTGGGACGACCTAACGGAGAAAATGGGGTATTGGGTTGATTTAGATGACCCATACATTACGTTTGAGCCAAAGTACATGGAAAGTATTTGGAGCTTGCTTAAAAAGTTCTACGACAAAGGGCTTTTGTATAAAGGCTTCACTATCCAACCTTATTCACCTGCGGCTGGTACAGGTCTAAGTTCACACGAGCTAAATCAACCAGGCACCTACCAAGATGTAAAAGACACAACAGCCGTTGCCCAATTTAAAATTAAAGGCACTCAAAACGACTATATTCTTGCTTGGACTACTACCCCATGGACATTGGCCGCCAATACAGCTTTGGCGGTGGGTAAAGGAATTGTGTATGTAAAAGTGGAAACGTTCAATCCTTACACATTTCAACGCCAAACCGTTATTCTTGCTAAGGATAGAATGTCGGCTTACTTTAATTCTAAAGCTGCTGACCTTGCATTGGACGACTATAAAGAAGGAGATAAATTAATTCCTTATGTTATAATTACAGAGTTTAAAGGAAGTGGTTTAATTGGTACTAAGTACGAGCAGTTAATGCCTTATGTGCAGCCAAATGGCAAAGCCTTTGAAGTAATCGAAGGTGATTTTGTAACCACAGCTGATGGTACTGGTATTGTACATCTTTCACCCACTTTTGGGGCTGACGATTTTAGAGCTGCCCAAAAAGCGGGTATTGGCTCTATCCTCGTAAAAGATGAGGAAGACAAAGATGCTCCTATTGTAGATAAGCAAGGGAAGTACGTTAAGGAGATGGGCGAGTTTGCAGGTCTTTATGTAAAAAATCAATATTATAAAGCCGGAGAGACTCCAGAAAAATCTTTAGACGTTCTTATTTCGATTAAGCTAAAAGAAGAGAACAAGGCGTTTAAGGTAGAAAAATACGAGCATAGTTACCCTCATTGTTGGCGTACTGATAAGCCCGTTTTATATTACCCAATGGACTCGTGGTTTATTAAAACCACAGCTTTCAAAGACCGACTAGTAGAACTCAATAAAACCATTAATTGGAAGCCTGAATCAACGGGTACTGGTCGATTTGGTAATTGGCTAGAGAACTTGGTGGATTGGAACCTTTCACGTTCGCGATACTGGGGTACTCCACTACCAATTTGGGTAAGTGAAGACCGCAAAGAAGAAATTTGCATTGGCTCCATTGCTCAGTTAAAAACCGAAGTTGAGAAATCTATCGAAGCTGGTTTTATGACTGAACCAATCGGTGATAATTTTGATTTACACCGCCCGTATGTAGATGATGTGTTTTTGGTAAGCCCAACAGGTCAGAAACTAACAAGAGAGCTAGACCTTATTGATGTTTGGTTCGATTCAGGAGCTATGCCTTATGCGCAATGGCATTATCCATTTGAGAACGAAGCCACTTTTAACGAAAACTATCCTGCCGATTTTATAGCTGAAGGAGTAGATCAAACCCGTGGTTGGTTCTTTACCCTACACGCTATATCAGTAATGCTTTTTGATAAAGTAGCCTTTAAAAATGTAATGGCCAATGGGCTAGTGCTAGATAAAAAAGGCAACAAAATGAGCAAACGGTTAGGTAATGCTGTGGATCCTTTTAAAACCATTGCCACCTATGGGCCAGATGCAACTCGTTGGTATATGATAGCGAATGCCAACCCTTGGGACAACCTAAAATTTAATGCAGATGGAGTGGCTGAAGCACAACGCAGGTTCTTCGGCACGTTACATAACACCTATAATTTCTTTGCGCTATATGCTAACCTCGATCAGTTTGAACCTGGAGAGTTAAATAAGTCAGCCCTTACCGAAAGTGATCAATGGATACTTTCTAAGCTTAACAGCTTAGTGAAATTAGTAGATGAGGCTTACGAAACCTATGAGCCTACCAGAGCTACTCGCTTAATCCAAAGTTTTGTGATTGACGATATGAGTAACTGGTATGTGCGCTTAAATCGAAAACGTTTTTGGAAAAGCGAGTTTAACGAAAATAAAAAAGCAGCTTATCAAACTTTGCACACATGCTTAAAAACGGTGGTAAAATTGGCTTCTCCAGTCGCTCCATTTTATTGCGATAATTTATATCAAAACTTAACGGAAACGGAAACCAATAAAAAGGAATCTGTGCATTTGGAAAACTACCCTAAAGTAGATGAAAGCCTGATTGATACCGATTTAGAAGTTCGAATGAGCTTGGCTCAAAATATATCTTCGTTGGTGCATTCACTTCGTAAAAAGCATAAAATTAAAGTAAGGCAACCATTATCTAAGATTTTAATCCCGGTTCTTGATAAGGCATTTGAAAGTCATGTTAAAGCAGTAGAAGATTTAATTTTAACGGAAGTAAACACCAAGCAAATAGAATATATGGATGATGCTTCTGGGGTGTTGGTGAAAAAGATAAAACCTAATTTTAGGAGCCTTGGTAAATTATATGGCCCTAAAATGAAGGATATTTCAGCAGCTATTAACGGATTTTCAGCAGCAGATATTTCTACCATTGAGCAAATAGGTAATCTTGATATTAATGTTGGGGGAGAAAACATCAACTTAACATTGGAAGATGTTGAAATTTCTAGCGAGGATATTCCAGGTTGGTTAGTGGCATCGGAAGGCAAGCTTACTGTTGCATTGGACGTTACCATTACGGATGAACTTCGAAAAGAAGGCATTGCAAGAGATTTAGTGAACCGGATTCAAAATATCCGTAAGGATATGGGGCTTGAAATTCAAGATAAAATCAAAGTGACCTTGCAGAAAAATGAAGAGGTGATTAACGAATCAGTATCTTCATTTAAAGAATATATCTGTACAGAAGTGCAGGCCTTGTCTTTTGAAATGGCAGACGAGTTAGCAGACGGGCAGCCTCTTGAAATGGATGAATTTAATTTGAATTTAAAAGTGGAAGTTTGATGATTAAACATTACAATAAAATAATCAAAGAAATCCTTCAGTCGTGCCTCCTTCAGGATGACGAAGCAACACAATTGAACGTCATTCAGAGGGCTATGCCCGAAGAATCTCATTTTAATGTTATTAAATGAAATACTATAAATACTTTATACTAACCATTGCTGTTATTGCATTCGACCAACTTACAAAAATGTTGGTGTATAATAACATGAACCTTTACGAAGAGTTTAATGTGTTGGGGGAGTGGTTTCGTATCCACTTTATATTAAATGAAGGCATTGCCTTTGGCATGAAACTAGGTTGGCCATACTCTAAAGTAATCCTCACATTGTTTAGGCTAATAGCCTCTGTTGGTGGTGTTTACATATTAATTAAATACGCCAAAAAAGGAATACACCCCGGTGCACTTTGGGCAGGTGCACTCATATTAGCTGGAGCCATAGGCAATTTAATTGATAGCTTATTTTATGGTATATGGTTAGATAATGCCCCCTACGATGCCCCATTTGCATTATTTAATGGGCAAGTAATAGATATGCTCTATTTCCCTTTATTTGAATTTACCTGGCCTAGCTGGATGCCATTTGTGGCTGGAGAATACTTCCATTTTTTTAACGCCATTTTTAATGTGGCCGATTCTTCTATTTTTATAGGCGTGGTTATACTCCTCATATTTCAGAAAAAATTCTTTCCAGAAGAAAAAAGCCGAAGAAGCCATGGGGTAGATGAACGTTTAATTGCGAACCAACAGATGAGTACGGCAATAGAAGGGGCGGAAGAGGGTTGTTGTGTGCCAGAGTAAAGAACAACTATATCTCAAAATAGGTACTATTATTATTTGCTTAAATAAGGTATCTTTAGCAAGTGGGAAACCGTTTGCTATATTTTAACAAATATATTTTAGTCAGTGTAGTAATTGCATTAGCAATTACTACAACCCTGTATGCCATAAACATGGCAGTTATTAGAGATACTCCAGTAGTGGGTATCAGACTGGCTATGGCCATTTTTGCAGGAACATTTGTTGGCTATTTATTCGGTTATTTATACAACCTGCGCTTGGTTAAAGGTACAATAATGCAAAACGCCATTGATCACCAAAAAATTCTTAATAAAATTCTTATTCTGTCTAAGCAGGAGTCGTCTCTTCAAAAGATTTTAGATCAGTCCATTCAACACATTATTAAAGCCCCATTTTGCCAACTACAATCAAAGGGAGCAATTTTTATTAAAGAGAAAAACAACCTCTTAACATTAAAAAGCCATTATAATATGTCTGCTGAAATGCTTAACTATTGTGGTAAAAACGGGGTTAAGTTTGGAGAGTGCATTTGTGGTATGGCAGCAGAAAAAAAGAAAATAATACTTAAAGTGTATCATAATAAAGGAGATATTAAACAGTATAAATGTAACGACAATTATGGCCATTATAACGTGCCAATACTTCACGAAGATACTATTTTAGGAGTTTTAGTTGTTTATCTTAACCCAAACCATACCAAAAGCAAACTTGAAATTAATTTTTTAGAATCAATTGCAAATGTACTTTCATTAATTTTATTAAATAGCTTTAAAGATGAAGAGGCAACTAGAAACCAATTGGTATTAAGAGAAGTGCAACATTTTGCCGGTATTGGCACCTGGATAAAAAATGTTTCAACCGGCAAGATTACAGCTTCTAAAGAGGTGTTTGATATAATGGGATATAAGCCTAATGAAATTGAATTATCCGAGAAATTTTTCTTAGACGCCACATATAAGCCAGATGTTGAGAAATTGAAAGAAGCGGTTGAAAAAGCAAAAAAAGGCACAGCCTTTGAGCTTGAACTTAGGCAGTACAAAAAAGATGGAACCATAATTAGTGTTATTAATAAGTGCAAGCCAGCCATAAATGCCGATGGCTCTGTTACAGAAGTATCCGGCACCCTGATAGACGTTTCTAATATTAGAAATAATGAAGCAGCTCTTAATGAAAAACAATTATTAATAGAGGGTATCTTAAAAGCCTCGCCCGACCCTCTCTATTTGCTCGACCTTGAAACCAGTGAGTTTGTATATTATAATAAAGCAATGGAGGAGGTAATGAGGAACAACCCAATATTTACTGTTGATTATCCCAAAAAAGGAGTGCGACTATTTCGAGAACAAGTGCATTCGGATGATTTGAAGGCTTATGATGACATGAATAATGCAATGCGCAAATCTGACGATATCTATACACTGAGGTTTAGAACAAGTATTTTTGGTGATAGCTATCGTTGGATAGAACAAAAAAGTTTGGTTTATCATAGGAGAGAAAATGGGAAAGTACATCAAGTCTTATTGCTTTCTAAAGATATAAGTGAAAAGGTACATGCCTCCAACAGGGTAAAAAAACTAAATAGTGATCTCGTACAACAGAATAGGGCAATAAAAAAGGTTAATAGAGAATTAGATCAGTTTGTCTATAGCGTTTCTCACGATTTAAGAGCACCCTTGGCATCTGTACTTGGGTTGGTAAACCTAAGCAAGCTAAACCCCAATGCAGATGAGCTAAAAGAGTATATGACTCGAATTGGAGTGAGCATTGAAAAGCTCGATGGCTTTATTAAGGACATTCTGGATTACTCTAGAAATGCAAGAACAAAATTAGATAGCCAACCAATTAACTTTAAAGCCCTTTTTATGGATATAATTGAAAGCATTAAATCAATTGATAATCCAGATATTGCTTTGGATTTTACGGTTAATGAAGACAGCCCTTATTGTGGAGATAAAAGAAGAATCTCAATAATCTTTAATAATTTAATTTCAAATGCAGTTAAATATGCTGATTATTCTAAGGCCAAAAGGTTTTTAAAAGTTAGGATTGTTACCTCTAAAAATGGCTGTGAGTTTTATTTTGAGGACAATGGGATCGGAATTGAGAGAGAAAGTCTTGCAAAAGTCTTTAACATGTTTTTTAGAGCGACAGAGCTTTCAGATGGCTCTGGGTTAGGATTATATATTGTAAAAGAAGCCGTTAGTAAAATGCATGGAACTATTGATATTAATTCAGAGGTAGGGGTGGGCACAAGCATTATTATTCAATTACCAAACAAAACCATAAGAACAAACAAAGTTTGAAACTATTACAAAACCGAAAATGCCTATATTTGTGTTTTTGTTGGTTTAATTTTTAAATAGATATGAAGAAAATTTTATGGTTAGTAATCGTATTATTATTAGCATCCCTTCTGTACTTTAAATATAAGGACTATACTAAATACAACCCTCCAACTTATTTTAATTATACTATAAATAAAGCTATAGATATTAACTACCATAACCCCAAAGTAGTAAAAGAGTACTTTGAAAATGCTTATAAAATAGGAAGCTTTGCTAGGCAACTTTGGGCAATTAAAGGAGTTGATATAAACTTTATTAGTAGCGAAAACCCTGATTTTATCAATTCATATAGCTATTATCAGTCATTAGTAGTAAACACCCAGATTATTGAACAAAAACTAGTATTGTCAAGTGAGTTAAAAAAGAAAGGATTTTCTAATAAAGAAATAGAATTGATTGAAATAGAAGGGGGAAACCCTAAAAAAATAGAAAAGGAAAAAGCATATAAAACCCTTTTGCAATTAAATAATTTAACATCTGGCGATATTGGGCAAGAGGTTTGGTTATTGCAAAAACAACTAATTTCAATGGGGTATAAAATACCCAAGGACGGGTTATTTGGTAACGAAACTCTAATTGCGGTTATAGATTTACAAAAAAAGAACGACTTATACCCTTCGGGAGAAATTGATTTGGCTACTATTAAAGCACTAATAAAATGACTGAGAATACTAAAAAAAACAGCCCCAGAATTGATCCAAAAATTGAAGCAATTAAAGAAATAATTTTTGGAGAAAATATAAAAGAATACGAAGACGAGTTTAAAAAAATAACCGAATTAATTAAAGATCATAAGGAAGAGTTAGAGAAAAAGCTTGAAGCATTCCGAGAGGAAGCTACAACCCTGATTAACGATTCTAATAAAGATTTTTCTGTTCGGTTAGAAGAAATTAGTAAAAACACAGAACAGCGGTTGAAAGAACTAGACAATGCAAAAGTAAGCCGGCAAAGCTTGGGTAAATTGTTTCAGCACATGGCAGATAACATTCAGGATTAATTTAAACCTTAACTAACTATTTGTGCAAGTTGTTAAACCCATAGTGGCCTCTAAAGAAAGCAATCAGATGCTTCAATTGCGAGATATTCTGCTTGAAAAAGATAGAGAACGGCAGCTTGGGTTAATTGAAAGAGTAAACAAAGTACAAGAAACATTAAACACAAAAGAAAAACTCTCAGCAAAGGTAAGCCCACTAATTAAAGCAGAACTAGATCAATTAAAAAATGATTTTCCTACACTTTTTGGGCCTGTTATCACAGAAACCATTAAGTACCAAATACAAAACTCACAAGATGAGGTTGTAGATGCACTTTACCCAATAATTGGTAAATTAATTAGAAAATACATTTCTCGTGAAATAGAGATTCTCTCGGAACGTGTTGATAAACAATTTGAGAAAGCTTTTTCTTGGCAGGGTTGGTTAAAAAGAATTAAAACATGGTTTGGTGGAGCTAAAGAAAGTGATATTATTTTACAAGGAGCCAGTAATACTATTATTGAAGAAATATTTGTGATAGAGCAAAACTCGGGTCTCTTATTTGGTAGCTATTCAAGAACAAAAACAATAGATGAAGATATGATTGCAGGCATGTTAACAGCCATTAAAAGTTTTGTGGTTGATGCTTTCAAAACAAAAGATCAAAACTTAGAAGGGATAGAATATGAGTCTTACCACATTTTATTTTATAATTTTAATAAGTTTTTTTTAACAGTGGTTGTTTCAGGTACCATAACAGCTTCGTTTAAAGACCAGTTGGAAAAAACGGTGCTAAAATTTGTTGATAAGCTAAGGAAGCAATCTAATAATATTGAAGAAAGCGAATCAAATCAATTCTCAGGTTATCTTGAGAAATTTTTTAAGAACCTATAATTACAACAATTAAAATGAATATTTTTAATAAAGGAAATAGTAAATTAAGTAAAAAAATAATATTGCTTGGGCAGTTTGGTGTTGGTAAGTCTTCTTTGATAGAAAAGTTTGTGCATCAAGAGTTTTCAGAAATGTATATAACTACAATTGGTGTAAAAATTGATAAAAAGGAAGTACAACTTGGTGGTAGGAAATATTCTTTACTAATATGGGATATTGCCGGAGAAGATACCCAAATTAAAGTACCAACGGCTTATAAGTTAGGTGCACATGGTGCCATTTTTGTTTTTGACCTAACCATGCCCTCTAGTTTCGAAAACCTTGAACACGATATTGCTTATATGAAAAAAATTATACCCCCCATACCTTTTGTATTAGTTGGCAATAAAACTGATTTAGTTGATGAAGCTGAAATGGCTAGAATTAAAGAAATTGTTCCCCATAATGATTACATATACAGCAGTGCCAAAACAGGAGAAAATGTAGAAAGTATTTTTACGAGTTTAGTTAAAAAAATGGCAAAATGAACCCCCTAGAAGTAAAGGGGAAATTACTTAACCCAACCGCACAAATAATTGTTTTTAACCAAGAAGGGAAGCTAATATACTCTTGTGGTTCACTTTTTAATATTAGCAAAAAAGATGCAGTTTCTCTTTTTAATGCATTTCCAGTACTTGAGGGATTACAAGAAGTGTTTTTTAACCTAGCAGAAGAAGAAAGATTAAATCTGCCTTGTGTATGGTTTGAATACTCCGAGGTTTCAGGGCATTTTGATTTTTTATTTACCAAGCAGGAAAATAAACTTTATTGGTTAATTCAAAACTTTGATAAAATCTATACTAAACTAATAAGTGTTCAGCAAGAGCGAAATGTTTCCATTATTAATAGTGAAATTCTTGAGTTGCATAAAAAAACACAGGAGAAGTTAGTAAAAGTTGAAAAAGCGTATGAATATTTATTCAACAACACCCCTGATTTAATCCAGAGTATTGATGTACATGGTAATTTTAATTTTACTAACCCGGCTTGGCGTAATACGTTACTTTTAACCGAACAAGAAGTTAAAGAAATTAGTTTTTATGACCTTGTTCATCCTGATGACCTAGCATATTGCAAACAAATTCATCAAAACTTATCCCATAAAAAGAAGCTCAAATTTGTAGAATTTAGACTGTTAGATAAAAATGGTCAACCTATTTCGGTTCGTGGATCAATTAATTTATCGGATTCAGAAAATGATGAAAAATCGATTCAAGGCATTTATAGAAATGTTACGCAAAGAAAAGTAGTAGAGCAAAGACTTAAGCAAAGTGAAACCTTGTACAGATTACTCGTTGAAAATGCGAGCGATATTATTGTTAAAATTAATACTCAAGGTTCAATAACCTATATGAATAAAGTAGGTTTAACGTTTCTTGGAAAATCAGAAGAAGAATTGGAGGGTGTTGATTTTTTAGATTGGGTTGATAATAATTATAAACAAAGCATTAAGGAGTTTTACTCCAAACAATTTAGAGAAAGAAAAAATTCAACATATTTAGAATTCCCCCTAATTTTGAATAATGAGAGAAAATGGGTTGGCCAGAATGCAAATTTGTTATTTGAAACAATAGAAGGGAAAGAACAGGCTGTGGGCTTCTTGCTCATTTTAAGAGATATTTCCAAACAAAAGGAACAAGAGAACATATTAAATAGGAGCAATTACCTATTAGATGCTAAAGTTAAAGAAAGAACCCTTGCCCTTAATAAATCAAACCAAGAATTGGTTGGTTTAAATAATGAACTAGAAGAAAATGCCAAAGAACTTATCAAATATATTAGCGAATTGGAGGAGTTTTCTTTTATAGTTTCGCACGATGTAAGAGGCCCTATTGCAAGACTATTGGGGCTAACCATGCTTTTTGGCATGGTTGAAGCAGAAGAGTACAAAAGCCTGGCAGAACAAATAGAAGCAGAAACGGTTTCTTTAGACTCCATTATTAAAGACTTAAATAATATTCTTCAAATTCGTAACGATGTTTACCTAACAAATGAACTTGTAAATATTAATAACGAAATTAGAACAGTATTAAAACAGCTATCCACAACAAGTGATAATGCTAATACGCTCAAAAATATGGAGCTTATAATTGAAGAAGAACAGGTTTACGGGATAGGCACTTACATACAAAGTATATTGTATAATTTAATTAGTAATAGCTTAAAATATAAGCAAGAGGGCAAAGAGTTAAGAATAAAACTAACTTGTAAGGTTAATAAACAAAATTATTTAATAGAGATAACTGATAACGGAAGAGGTATTGATCTTATTAAATTTGAGAAAAAATTATTTAGGATGTATTCGCGTTTTGATATGAAAGTACAAGGAAGAGGAGTTGGATTGTACTTGGTAAAAAAACAGGTAGAAGCGATGAATGGCAAAATAAGTGTAAGCAGCAAAGTTAATCAAGGCACTACTTTTTCCATTTTTCTACCAATTCCTCAAGAGGGTATTTCTTCTTAACCTGAGTTATAATTGTATTATTTACTAGGCATAAAAAATCCCGCTCAGTTAACAAAGTCGGGACAGCTTAAGGACACTTTCCGTTATCCTTTTCGCGACAATCTGCTTTAGTATTGGCAACTGCCGCTAATCATTTGGTAACCACTATTGTGGCTGTTTTCTGATACAAAAGTAAAAACCTAAGCCAAACCATTAGCCTTTTAAGTATTATCAAATTGTTACTTATCTTAAGTAACATTCTCTATTATCGCTTGTTTTGAGATTTATAAAATATCAACTTTAAATCTCAAAATATTAATTATGGCCAAGCAAGTTTATTACTCAGATTATTTACAACTAGATAAAATATTGGGTGCCCAGCAAACCGAAAGTGGTTTGGCAGGAGATGAAGCTCATGATGAAATGCTTTTTATCATCATTCACCAAGCCTACGAGCTTTGGTTTAAGCAAATGAAATACGAAATGCAGTCGATTGTGGATATTATGAACAAACCCACTATTAACGATAATTCACCCGATGTATTTTCAGTAGTGCACAGGTTAAAACGTATTGCCACCATTTGGCAGTTGGGCATCCAGCAGATTGATGTGTTGGAAACTATGACCCCTCTGGATTTTCTAGACTTTCGAGATAAATTAAGGCCAGCGTCTGGTTTCCAAAGTTTTCAGTTTAAAATGCTGGAGGCAATGATGGGGCTCAAGTTTGAAGATCGTCATGGTAAAGCTTTTTACCAAAGTCATTTACGTAAAGAACATATTGACGAAATAGCCAAAATTGAAGCACAACCTTCTGTAATCGAACTATTAAATGCCTGGCTCGAACGTATCCCTTTTTTTGATGCTCCCTTTTATGATAAATCAAAAGAAGTTAAATCACATCCTTTTTGGGTTGAGTACAAAAAAGCCTTTGCATCCACTTTAAATGAGAATGACGACTCTATACTAGAAACCTTTGAACAGTTTTTTTATACCGAAGGAAAGCTAAAAGGGAATAGGCTAAGTGCCAAAGCCAATAGAGCAGCTTTGTTTATTTTGGCATACCGTGATTACCCTTTGCTACAAATCCCGTTTCAATTATTAGACACCCTTATTTTAATTGATGAACTTATGAGTACCTGGCGAGCACGCCATATTTCTATGGTAGCTCGAATGATTGGCATGCGTACTGGTACTGGAGGTAGCACGGGGGCAGATTACCTAAGTAAATCACGCGATCATCATGGTGTATTTAATGAGCTTTCAGGGTTAAATACCTATTTGGTACAACGTAAAAACTTGCCAGAATTACCAAAAGAGCTCAAAGAACGACTTGGGTTTAGCTAAATTATGACAGGAGGAATTGGCTTTTCAAGAGACAGCAGCAATACGCAAAAAAAGAATCGAAATTTATTAGGTTTTAGAAAAAGTAATTCAGAAAATCCTTATTGGGGAAATAAGAAACTATCACAAAAAAGAGCTGTTAATTTTTCTGAACTCTTACGTTTTAAAAAGAAACGCACGTCTTTATTAAAAAGAAGAAGTGCGTTAATACTAATAATTATAGGGGCTCTTGCCCTAATTATTTGGGGAATCCTATTTACAGCAAGCTAATCAATCAATTTCCTTTAGCTCTCTTTTCCGCCCCATCATAGCAATGGTAAGCTTTCGAGCTTATTATTGAAGTAACAATTGTGAAAAGAATTTATTTTTTCAGGCTAAGTTCTAATTAACACAGCGTTTTTTTAAGCTCTTACTATCGGCTCTACTAGTGTTTTTCGCAGATAGCACAGATTTTTTCTGCGTAAATCAGCGATATCTGTGGGAGAAACATATAGGTGAATGAATGAACTATAAGTTGTGTATATTTTGCTGTGCTTATTAGAACTTAGCCTTTTTTCATAGTTGGGAGAGGCTATTTCTCATTAAAGTTCATCATTTTTACACTTCAATGTTATCTTAAACAGAATGGACAGTAAAGCAATACTTACATACATAGAAGACAATAAACAACGGTTTTTAGATGAGCTATTCGATTTACTTCGATTACCTTCTGTAAGTGCCGACCCCAAATTTGCAGGGGATGTACGCAAAACAGCCGAAATGGTAAAATCAAGATTATTGGACGCAGGTTGTGATAAAGCTGAACTCGTAGAAACCCCAGGCCACCCGGTAGTGTATGGCGAAAAAATAATTGACCCAAACCTACCAACAGTTGTGGTGTATGGCCATTACGATGTGCAACCAGCAGACCCTTATGAATTATGGGATTCGCCTCCTTTCGAACCCGTAATTAAAGAGGAGAAAATATATGCTCGTGGAGCTTGCGATGATAAGGGGCAGGCTTATATGCATGTAAAAGCTTTGCAAGCGATGGTTGATACTGGCTCTTTGCCCTGTAATGTTAAGTTTATGATTGAGGGCGAAGAGGAAGTGGGTTCAAGCAACCTCGAAACCTTTGTAAAAGAAAATAAAGAGAAGTTAGCAGGTGATGTAGTTCTTATATCTGATACAGGAATAATTGCTATTGACACTCCTTCTATTACGGTTGGCTTACGCGGGTTAAGTTATATGGAAGTAGAAGTTACTGGGCCCAACAGAGATTTACACTCGGGTATTTATGGTGGAGCTGTAGCTAACCCCATCAATGTGCTTTGCACCATGATCGACTCTTTAACAGATGAAAATGGCCATATTACCATTCCTGGTTTTTACGATAAGGTGGAAGAGCTTTCAACTACCGAAAGAGAACAAATGGCAAAGGCACCATTTAGTTTAGAAGAGTATAAATCTGAGTTAGGAATTGATGAAGTTAAAGGAGAAAACGGATTTACCACAAATGAGCGTACAGGTATTCGCCCTGCCCTCGATGTAAATGGTATTTGGGGAGGCTATACGGGAGAGGGTGCTAAAACAGTACTCCCTTCTAAAGCTTATGCGAAAATCTCTATGCGGCTAGTGCCAAATCAGCACAGTGATGAAATTTCTGATTTATTTACTGCCCACTTTAAAGCAATTGCTCCTGATTATGTAAAAGTAAAAGTAACCGCCCACCATGGTGGTCAACCTTCGGTGGTTAAAACCGATTCATTAGCCTATGGCGCTGCAAGCAAAGCCTTTGAGGAAGCTTGGGGTAAAGCCCCAATACCTACCAGGGATGGTGGAAGCATTCCAATTGTGGCTCTATTTAAAGAGGTTTTAAAGGTAGATGTTGTGCTTTTAGGTTTTGGCTTAGATTCCGATGCCATTCACTCACCCAATGAGCATTATGGGGTTTTTAACTACTTTAAA
The DNA here is from genome assembly GCA_027067135.1 of Cyclobacteriaceae bacterium. Taxonomy (GTDB): domain Bacteria; phylum Bacteroidota; class Bacteroidia; order Cytophagales; family Cyclobacteriaceae; genus JAKISE01. The sequence goes on along the minus strand of JAMOMJ010000443.1, from coordinate 3,900 downwards.
GGAATAGAAACCATTGCCTTGTTCTACAAACATTTTGTAGAATTGAAGAAATAAACTTTTTTAGGAGGAGCCCTGTTATATTTGGGTGTCTGTAAAATTTCATCATCACTCTGAGGGCTTTGCCTGAAGAGTCTCGGTATTGAGATTCTTCCCCGATGGTTATCGGGGAACCTTCTTCAGAATGACGTTTATTATGGAGTGAGCAAATTGTTTATTATGAAAAAAACCCTATTTATTTATTTTTTCTTGGCCTCAATACTAAGCCAAGCACAAATTTTACAACCTGCTGTATGGCAGTATGAGTTATCCACCGGAGATTTTAAGGGTGGTGATGAAATAGAGTTAATATTTAAAGCAAATATTGATAAAGGGTGGCATTTGTACTCTTCTGATTTTGACCCTGAGCTGGGCCCAATGGTTACTACATTCACCTTCACACCAAATAATAGCTACAAGTTAGTTGGTGAGTTGAGAGCCATCAATCCAAAGAAAGGATACGATGAAATATTTGAAGGTGATTATACCTATTTTGAAGGAAAAGGAGAGTTTAGGCAAACTATAAAAGTATTAGCCGAGCAACTTCATTTTGAGGGCAATTATGAATACCAAGTGTGTACAGATACTGATGGTAGGTGTATTCCTTTTGATGAAGATTTTTCGCAGGCCAATTTTGGACTAAAGCAGGTTCAAAAAAAAAGTAAAGTTGAAATAGCGAACAAAAACATTACCTCAACTTCTTCTACCTATGTAGAAGAGGATGCTACCAAGCCCGAGGACAAAAGCCTTTGGGCTTTTATGCTATTTGCCTTTGTAACGGGCTTAATTACCTTACTTACGCCATGTGTGTTCCCAATGATTCCTATGACCGTTACCTTTTTTTTAAAGGAGCATGAAAAAGGTGGAAATGCCCGCCTGCCAGACGGGCAGGGGAAACAGAAGGCATTGATTTTTGGGGCTTCCATCATTTTTATATTTACGGTTTTAGGTACACTTACCGCTGTGTTATTTGGGGCTGATACGCTAAATCAATTGGCTACTCATTGGATTCCTAACGTAGTTATCTTTATTATCTTCTTCATCTTTGCGCTCTCGTTTTTGGGCTTATTCGAAATTACGCTACCGCACCAATTAGTAAATAAAATTGATGCACAAAGTAATAAAGGAGGTATGATTGGTGTCTTTTTTATGGCATTTACATTGGCATTAATTTCCTTTTCTTGTACGTTCCCAATTGTGGGGAGTGTATTAGTTTTATCCGCTCAAGGGGAGTTTATTAAGCCTATTTTAGGCATGCTCTCCTTTTCGTTAGCCTTTGCATTACCGTTTACTTTATTCGCCTTTTTCCCAGCTTGGTTACAAAAAATGCCAAAGTCAGGTGGTTGGTTAAACTCAGTAAAAGTTGTGCTGGGTTTAGCAGAATTAGCACTTGGACTTAAGTTCTTAAGTGTGGCAGATCAAGCCTACCACTGGGGAATCTTGGATCGTGAAATTTACTTAGCTTTCTGGATCGTTATTTTTGGAATAATGGGCTTATACCTATTAGGTAAAATTCGATTACCACACGATAGCCCAATGGAACATGTGGGTGTCTATCGATTATTGATGTCCATCATTACATTCACATTCGTACTTTATTTAATTCCTGGTATGTGGGGAGCTCCATTAAAAGCGCTATCAGGCTATTTGCCTCCAATGAGTACACATGATTTTAATATGGCAGAAATGAGTGGAGGTATAACACCCTCTGAGCCTACTAATATTTGTGAAGACCCTAAGTACGATGAGTTCTTACACTTCCCTCATAGGTTGCAAGGCTATTTCGATTATAAACAAGCTTTATCTTGTGCCAAAGAGCAGAATAAGCCCTTGTTTATCGATTTTACCGGCCATGGTTGTGTTAATTGCAGGGAAATGGAAGCACGTGTATGGTCAGACCCTAAAGTGCTGAAGAGGTTGAGTGAAGATTTTGTATTGGTAGCTCTTTATGTGGATGATAGAACCGAATTGCCAGAGGATGAATGGTACACTTCTACTTATGATAATAAGGTTAAGAAAACATTGGGTAAGCAAAATGCCGATTTTCAAATAAGCCGTTATAATAATAATGCGCAGCCCTTTTACGTAATCTTAAACCAAGAAGAAGAATTGGTTATTCAACCTAGAGGCTATGATTTAAGTGTAGAAGGCTTTGTAGGTTTCTTAGATGAAGCTAGCCGAAGATATAAGGCTGGAGAATCTGCGAAGTAGGTTTCAAGTTTTCTATTGCATGCAATATATTGTGCTTGTCTGTTTCTAAGTCATTTACAATGCTTCTGAAAAACGTTTGTCTGTCTTTTGGATAGGGCTTTTCAAAATCGACAGGAATGCCTACATTCTCATAATCAGTGCCTTGGTTATCCATATAAATTTCATTAGAAATGGAAAATACCCAACCATTAGGTAGGACTTTTCCCAAGGCGGTTGACATGCCACCAGAAGTAGGAGAGCCAATTCTTTTAACATTATGCATTGGCATTGTTGCTATTGAAAAAGCTTCTGCGGCACTTCTGGTTTGTTGCGAAGTAAGCACATATACAGGCTTGGTATAGGCGTTTTTGGTGCCTTCAATAAATAAGGGCAAATCAGCCGTAAATTTATTTCATAGCGCAATTTTTGCGTTGCAATTTGTAAGGTATTAAAAGTTTCAATATAGGCATCTACATATCCACGTTCATCAATCAATTTTGTTCAACTCTATAAAAGCATAATGCTCTTTTACGGTTTCAGCAAATACTTCAAAATTATAGATAGGGTCTTTTGCTTGTTTTGCATCTAGTGGAGTATTCCTTAGGTCGAACTCAGTTTACAGTAAGTGTTGTGTGCAATTCTGACTCACCTGCAAAATTCAATATATAAAGTGCAAATACAGTATATGTACTAAACCTTAGTTGCATATTTTGGTAAGCGAGATATAAAAAAGTTTCTTTGTTTTTTTACATTTAACAATTTTATATTATGAGATTATCTATTTTATTGCTGTTACTTTTTTTACTCATTTATTCAAATAGTAATGCACAAAATCATTTAAAAAATGACTATAAAAAAATTCGTAACGATTGGCTATATAATCCTAATCGAAAGGACATTCCACCAGATTTAGGTTATTTTATTGGTTTCAAAATTTGCGAAAAATATTATAATGAAAGTAGTGATAAAATTAAAGCCATTGAGTTTATTTTGAATGGAAATAATTATTCTAAAATAATAGAAACAAGCCATTATAATGGTGGAAAATAAAGGTGTTACTACAATGGTAGTCGTTGCAATCACAAATTGATAACATTGAAAACAGCATGAATTTTTACTTTGCACATCTGTATCCTTCGCAGAAAAGAGGGACTAACGAAAACAAGGATGGACTAATTAGTGTCCGTCTATAAGCTCAGTGTCTGATTCAGAAAGTTTGCTATCAAGGCTTGTGAAGTCAAAAAAAAACGGAGTTTACTAGCGTAATCGAGTATTTTTTTGACGAACGTAACGCAGATAGCAGATTTTATGGACAGACACTAATTAGAAGGTCTCTCTTCAAAGGAATAAATTTTAAAAATATCAGAGAATATTATCAGCAAAATATTAAAGACAAATTAAACAATAGACCTAGGAAAATGATTAACTATAATACTCCCAATAGGGTATTGAATTTTGAATTGATAAATGTAGCTAAGCTACTTTTATTAGCAACACTTTGTTGCGTTACAACCTCGAATCCAGCATATGAAGTTTAGAATTATACTTATATTGATACTATTTTCTTACAATCTTTTTTCACAAAAAAAAGGCTATAAACCTGAATTGAAACCTTATGTTAACTTTTTAAAAGAGCATAAATTGTAACTATTCAGGTTCCTAACAATAAATACC
>JAMOMJ010000442.1 GCA_027067135.1 Cyclobacteriaceae bacterium | reverse complement strand
GAAAAATGGAATAAGAATGGAAAAGGAAGTAAAAGATTTACTCAAACGACACAGGCAAAGAGAAAATGACATCAGAATCAACTATCCTAAAAATGACTATTTTTAAAGTAACAAAGTAGAACTATTAGCCAAGTGCCGACTGAAAAACTATTTTGGAAAGCTCACTCCGAAGGAAATAGCATATCAATAATTATTAAACATTTGAGCGGCAATATGGGCTCTCGATGGACTGATTTTTTACAACCGATGGGGAGAAAGAGTGGAGGGAAAGAGACGAAGAGTTTGTGAATTCTATTCAAACAAAAGAGGAAATGCTCTCTGCATGGCAAAAGAGATGGGAAGTTTTGTTTTTAGCATTAAATTCCCTCAGCATTGAAGACTTAGAAAAAGAAGTTTATATTAGAAACATGGGTCATACGGTTATCGAAGCCATTAACTGGCAATTAGCACATTATGCTTACCACATGGGTCAAATTGTATTGATAGGTAAAATTATAAAAAATGAAACCTGGGTTTCGTTATCCATTCCTGTAGGAGGTTCGACAAAGTATAATAGAGCTAAATTTTAAAGCCTAAAAGAAAAGAGCACTTTACTGATGATTTATAACCATACTTTTTTTATTTACCTAGAACACATGAAAATGGATAAAATACACTTTAAAGGGTTAAAAGCAATAAATATCTTGCTCTTATTAACAAGCATTTTTGTGAGTTGCGAACAATCACCAAAAAAGGTAGAAGATACTTTTTTTATAGAACAACCTATTCAATTAACATTGGCTCAAGCAAATAACCTTGCTAAACTACCTTTGAAAACGAATACCCAAATAAGCTAGGCCAAACCATTGGTAGCACCGAAGATATTAAAGAACCCCACGAGCTCCACCCCGCTTTTTATGGTTGTTTCGATTGGCATTCTGCTGTGCATGGCCATTGGTCGTTTGTAAAATTATTAAAGGATTTTCCTGAATTAGATGATGCAGATTTGTTTAAGCAAAAGCTGCTTCAAAACATGTCTAAAGAAAATATTGAACAAGAGTTGTTGTATTTTCAAGGAGAACATAACAGCAGTTATGAGCGTACCTATGGGTGGGCTTGGTTGTTAAAATTAGTAGAAGAATTACATACCTGGGACGACCCTATAGCCAAAGAGTTAGAAGAAAACCTACAACCCCTCACTGATTTAATTGTACAGCGCTATATCGAGTTTTTGCCCAAACTAGTGTATCCAATTAGAGTAGGAGAACATACGAACACGGCCTTTGGGCTTTCATTTGCTTGGGATTACGCAACTACTTTAAAGAGCGATTCACTTAAAATGGCTATTAAAAACAGAGCATTGGCTTTTTATGCCAACGATGTTAATTGTCCATTAAGTTGGGAGCCCAGCGGTTACGATTTTTTATCTCCTTGTTTAGAAGAACTGGATTTAATACGCAGGGTATTACCTCAAGCAGAATTTGAATTATGGGTGAACAAATTTTTGCCTCAACTAAAATCAAAGGAATTTAAATTAGAAGTTGGTAGAGTTGGAGATCGAACAGATGGCAAGCTTGTGCACTTAGATGGTCTCAATTTTAGTAGAGCTTGGGTTATGTATGGGTTGGCTCAACAATACCCAGAGTATAGCCATTTAATTAACCGAGCAAACGAACATGTAAACTACTCCTTGCCCAATTTAGTGGGCGATAGTTATGAAGGTGGTCATTGGCTGGGTAGTTTTGCTATTTATGCGCTTGGAAATAATTAAAAACCGAAACAACAGCTCCATCTTAGGTCTCAAGCAATCAACTTTTATGAATGGTTCTATTCATACACAACACCTGTTGTTTTTAGATTCATTCAGAGTATTTTTATTGGTACATCTTAACCCAATAATTATGCGAGTTTTTCAATTGTTATTTTCAGTCATTTTTCTACTGGCTAATGTGCAATTATCTGCACAATCCTATTTTTATAAATCGTACGAACCTTTCGATGAAAAGATTCCTTCTCCCGAAGAATTTTTAGGATACCCAATTGGCAGTCAACACACACGCCACGATCGTATTATAGCCTATTTTAACAAATTGGCAGAAGTGTCGGATAGGGCAGATATTACAGTGTATGGAAAAACACATGAGTTCCGTGATTTAGTAATTCTTACCATCACTACTCCTGAAAATCTTTCCAATTTAGAAACGCTCAAAAAACAACACTTAACTTTTGTTGATCCGCAGGCTACATCTGCAGATATCACTAATTTACCTGTGTTTATCAATTTGGCCTATGGGGTGCATGGTAACGAGCCATCAAGTTCAGAAGCAGCCATGCTTACGGCTTATACGTTAGCGGCATCTTCGCATAAAGATATTCTTCACTATTTAAAGGAGTCGGTTGTATTTATCGACCCAACAATTAATCCAGATGGGCGCGACCGACACACCCAGTGGGCAAATCAATACCGAGGAAACCCCTTGGTGGCCGATGGAATGGATGCAGAGCATAACGAAGCCTGGCCTCGTGGCAGAACCAATCATTATTGGTTTGATTTAAACAGAGATTGGCTTTTGGGGATAAATCCAGAAAGCCAAGGTAAACTAAACTGGGTACACGAGTGGTATCCTAACGTGGTAACAGATTTTCATGAAATGGGCACTTCGGCCACTTATTTCTTTGAACCAATGAAGCCTATTGCCTCTAAAGACCCGATTATGCCAAAGGAGAACTATACCACCTTAAACGACACATTTGCGAAGTACTTTAGGAAGCATTTAGATGAAATAGGCTCTTTATACTATACAAAAGAGTCTTTTGATGGCACTTATCCTGGGTATGGTTCGTCCTATCCTGATTTGCAAGGAGGCTTAGCCTTACTTTTTGAGCAAGCAAGCTCAAGAGGCCATGTGCAGCAAACTAAAACTGGAAAAGTCACGTTCGAATTCACTATCAGAAATCAATATGTATCCAGTTTAGCCACGGTTGAAGGAGCCGTTGAAAACAAGAAAATGTTGTATGAGTATCAGAAAGCATTTTTCAAATCAGCTATTTCTATTGCCAAAACCTCAAAAATAACGGGCTATGTGTTTGGCGATAATTACGATGAAACTAGAACTCGTGCTTTTATAGATAAGCTCCTCTTGCATAAAATAAAAGTGTATGAGCTAAGCTCAAAAACCACGAGTGGAGGCTACACTTACCAACCCAGAAAAGCCTATGTAGTGCCCACAGCACAACCTCAATACAGAATGGTGCAAACTATGTTCGAAACCTATTCTGAGTATGCGGATAGCGTGTATTACGATGCTTCGGCCTGGTCGGTGGCTAATTTTTATAATATGAAATATGCCGAAGTGGCTGGTTCTTTAAAGAAAGGAAACGAGGTAACAAACGCAACCAATGTGAAGAGCATTGCAGATATAAAAACCTCTGATTATGCCTACCTGATTGATTGGGATGATTATAACGCCACGGCTTTTGCTTATTATTTACAAGATAATGGTGCCATTATTAGCTCTGCGTTTAAACCATTTAGCATTGAAGCAAGTGGAAGCGTTCGAAGATTTGGCTATGGCACACTCTTAGTCCATGTTAATCGCCAAAAGATATCGGCAGATTCACTCTATCAATTATTAAGAGCCGGAAGCAAGCGATTTGTTGTGGAAGTGTTTGATGTAAAATCAGGGTATAGCTCCCAAGGCATTGACTTGGGTAGCCGAAATATAAGACCTTTGGATAAACCAAAAGCGATTATGTTTATTGATGGCGATGTGTCGTCTTACGAAGCTGGGGAGGTTTGGCACTTATTAGATACGCATGTTGGAATGCCCATTACCAAGCTGAGAATAGGCATGTTTAATCGAGCGAATTTGGATAACTATAATGTAATGGTGATGGTATCAGGCGCTTATGCACAACTTGATTCTGTTAAGGTAGAAAAGATTAAACAATGGATAAGCAAAGGGAATACCCTTATTACCTCACGTAATGCAACCAAATGGGCGATTGATAAAAAACTGGTAAAGGAATCGTTAGTAGAAGATCCTGATAAGAAAGAAAAAGGCAAAAACGAAAAGGCTGTTACTCGCAAACCCTATGTTAATGCCCCTGAAAATATTGGCACTAAAAAAGTAGGAGGCGCCATTTTTCAAGTGGACTTAGACCTTACACACCCGTTGGCCTTTGGCTTTCACGATCGCTTAATCCCTGTATATCGCAATAGTAATGTTTGGCTTGCACCAAGTAAAAATGAGTATTCAACTGTAGCCAAATACACTTCCAATCCTCATATCGATGGATTTATCAGTAAGGAGAACATGAAAAAATTCCTTCAACCTTCTGCATCTATTATTGTAAGTGCTGTGGGCAAAGGCCGGGTTGTTTTATTTGCAGATAATCCTAATTTTAGAGGTTCTTGGTATGGAACAAACCGATTGTTTTTAAATGCGATGTTCCTTGGACAGTATATATATGTACCTAAATAAAATGAAGATAATCTTGGAAAAACGAAATCTCTTAGTTCTTACCCTGTTGCTGATGTTGGGTTCAACCTTTGGCTTTGCGCAAAAAAACATTATAAAAGCCAGGGCTATTTACCTTCCTGCAGATAACCCTACTTATTCTTTTGGCCTTGGATACGAACGTGTGATTACTGATAATATTACGGTTCAGCTACTCTATAATAGTTCTCAGTTTACTCCTGGTTTTGATGCAGAAACAACCAAAAGCCAAGGGTTTGTACCAGAAGTGCGCTATTATCTTGGAAAGAAAGATGACCTTAGAAAGAAGCTGTTTTTTGCTGTCTTTACTGAGCTTTATACGTTTAATAAAACGGGAGGAATGCCACAATACAACCTTGATTATAGCTGGGTTGAATCCAATGGAAACATGACTTCCTTAGGTGTAATGATTGGTAAAAATAATTCGCTTGGGAAGCACTTTTTAATAGATATATACTTTGGGTTTAGGTATAAATTTGAAAAAGGCATCAATACGTTTAGAAGAACAAATGGAGAATTGTTTTTCAAGGATTTTAAGGAGGCAATTCCTGAGGCAAGGTTTGGGCTAAATGTGGGGTATCTTTTTTAAAAACCTATCATATAACTAGTGTAAAGAATACTAATAAAGCGAACTGATATTAATAAAAGCTGTACCTTTGCGGTATGGCTAGAATAGGAAAACCGGCTCAAAAGAAAATCTATGGGGGCTAGGTAAATTTGAGTTATGGAAAAGGATGTATTAAAAGAGCTTGTTAAGTTTCAATTTCCAATAGGCGTGTTGGATTATTTTGAATTGGTATCCGTGAAACAGGAAGGGGATAAATTACTTCTTCAACTGGATG
>JAMOMJ010000441.1 GCA_027067135.1 Cyclobacteriaceae bacterium | reverse complement strand
TTTTAATGGCGTAATTAATAGTTATGTGATTACGTCCAATAGTGACACCTCAACCATTAAGCTTTCTGAAACTGGCTTAGTTATAAAACGAGGTAAACATTGGAAATTTTTAAGCGGACAAACTATAATCATAGAATGAGTGATAAATCAGACGGCCGAGTAAGAGCCAATATTTACATTGATGCAGAAGTAGAAATTGTGCAAAAGCATCATCAACGAACAGGTGAATTAACCGAGGGGTTTGTTAAACGAATACTGACTAAATCGCCTAACCACCACCATGGCATAAAAGTAATGTTGGATACGGGCGAGGTGGGTAGAGTTAAAACTGTTTTGATGGAAGAGTGATATTTTATATTTATCTATTATTAGAATCAACTATTTTTTATTTTTGAAACACTAACCTTAATTTATGAAATAAAATATTTGCGAGCAGTTCTATTGGTAAGTGTAATAATGATAAACTCTTGTGGAAAAGTTTGTTATGAATGTAAAAAGCACAAGAGGTTTTTGTGGTGAAAGGTCTGAAATGAAAGATGCAAAAAAGCTCATGAATACGCTGGATATGATTGTAAAAAAATAAGTAATAATTCATAATAAACTCGTAACGAAAAATGTGCCTTCTAGGTGTAACTTTTTAATCCCTTAAATCCGCAAGAGACTTCGTTATGAAAGCTTTAAGATGCTGTTAGTCAGTCATTCGCACAGGTATTTGAAACAGCCTGTCCCGTCTTTTTCGGGAGAAATAATGTTGAATATTGGTAAGTACCAAATACCGAGCAAATGACTAAATGATAGTATATTAAGGCTTGTAATAGATTTACCTTGCGGATTTAAGGCAATAAGAAAATTGATTAGAGTAATTCCGTAGGAGTCTTAGCTAATTTTCAAAATAAAATTAGCAACACCTACTTAACGGCTATGATATCTACGTTGCACTACGATATAACGTAATCAAAAAAGGTTACTGCAACTGATAAACTTTCCCACATTGAAAGTCATTCCGAAGGTCGTGAAGGACTCCTTTGAAGAATCTTATCCGTTTAATCAATAATGGCTAAAGTTTCTTCTCCGCCAACTGGAGGATACGAAATAAATAAAGAGTTGAAGGGCATCACAAAGAAATGCAAAATATAAAAATCATTACTTTAATAAACAGATTAAAAAAATGGCAGAAAGCATTACTTGCTAGTATTGCTTTCTGCTTAATTTTAATTCTGCTTGCACCTCTCCCCTCACCTTTATTTAGTACACCTCACACCACTACTTTGTATGCTAGCAATGGCCAATTATTGAGTGCCGCTATTGCCAGCGATCAACAATGGCGGTTTCCAGCTTCAGATTCTATTCCGTATAAGTTTAGGACGGCTATTCGAATTTACGAGGACGAATATTTCTATTATCATTTGGGTGTAAATCCTGTATCTATTGGTAGGGCAATTTTGCAAAATATAAAAGAAGGAAAAATTATAAGTGGGGGCAGCACATTAACCATGCAAACGATACGAATGGCCTATGGCAATAAACCTAGAACGTATGGCCAAAAAATTATTGAACTATTTGCGGCTGTCAAAATAGAATTATTCTATAGCAAATCGGAAATTCTTAAAACCTATGCAGACAATGCACCTTTTGGAGGCAATATAGTTGGCATTAGTGCTGCTTCTTATCGTTATTTTGGTAGAGCATCTCACCAATTATCATGGGCAGAAACGACATCATTGGCGGTTTTGCCTAATGATCCTTCTTCCATTTACCCAGGTAAAAACGAGGAAGCATTCCTCAAAAAACGAAATAAATTATTAACCAAGCTATTCGATAAAGGCATTATTGATGAAGATGATTTGTTCTTGGCCAAGCAAGAGCCTCTTCCGCAAAGGGTTAAGCCATTGCCCAATATTGCGTACCACTTACTGCATCGAAAAATGAGTGAAGGCAAAACAGGCGCTTCTATACATTCAACTGTAGAAGCCCATTTGCAAAAACGTGCCACGAGTATTGTAAATTCTTACAGTAAACGATGGGCTGGTAATCAGGTACATAATGCAGCAGCCATCATTATTGAAGTTGAAACCGGAAATGTATTAGCGTATGTAGGTAACTCCGCAAGTTCTGGCGAAAATGGGCAGTATGTGGACATTATTACTTCTTTAAGAAGCCCAGGCAGCTTACTCAAGCCTATTTTGTATGCAGCAGCATTAGATGAAGGCCTCATTATGCCCAACCAATTACTGCCCGATATTCCTTTATTTTACCGGGGGTTTTCCCCGAAAAATTTTGATAAAAAATTCAGAGGTGCAGTATCTGCTAACCAAGCACTCACAAGCAGTTTAAACGTGCCTTTTGTCCACTTACTTATTAATTATGGGTATGAGAAATTTCATCAGAAATTACAAAAAATGGGAATGGTGTCGCTTAATAAGCCCGCTAGTCACTATGGGCTATCGCTTATTTTAGGAGGTGCTGAAACCACCCTTGATGAACTTACAAGCATATATGCGAGTATGGCAAGGTCGTATGCCAGTTTTGTTAAAAGACCTCTAAAAAAAGGATATTCCTCGAGTGACTATTTTTCAAATCGTTCGGAATATATCAGGCCTCTACCCAAAAAAACACTTGAAGAATTTGGTAACTTGGCTGCCCCTTCACTCGGATTCACCTTTCGGGCAATGCAACAGCTAAACCGACCCGACCAGGAAGCTGGTTGGAAGCAATTTAACTCAGCCAAACCTATTGCGTGGAAAACAGGTACCAGCTATGGGTTTAGAGATGGATGGGCAATCGGCATCACCAATAAACACCTAATAGGTGTTTGGCTGGGCAATGCAGATGGTGAAGGCAGGCCAGGACTAACTGGGGTGCAAGCAGCTGCGCCTTTATTATTTCAATTACTGGAATTACTTCCGGGCACTTCTAATTTCAATCAACCCTTTGGTGCTCCACAGAAAGTATGTGCATTAAGCGGAATGCGAGCCAATGTGATTTGTGAAGAAACAACAATAATACCTATCCCTGATTATTTGGAAAACACACCCACTTGTACGTATCATAAAACACTCCACTTGGATAAAAATGAAATTTATCAGGTAACAAGTGATTGTTATGAGGTTGCAAATATTAACAATAAACCATGGTTTGTGCTACCTCCTGTGCAAGCCTGGTACTACCAAAAATACCATCCTTCTTACAAAAAACCTCCTCCACCAGCTCCTGATTGCAAAGGAGAAAAACAATCAAACACCTTCGAGTTGATTTATCCGCAACAGTTTACCAAAATATTTATTCCTATTGAGCAAGATGGAAACCGAGGATTTGCTATTTTTGAGGTAGCTCATCAAGATAAAAACGCCACACTATTTTGGCATTTAGATGACACCTACCTCGGACTTACAGAAGGCAATCATCAAATGAGTATTGTGGCAACCAAAGGCCGTCATATACTCACCATTGTGGACTCGAATGGGAATGAACTAAAAAGAAGTTTTGAGGTAATCAATTAATAAGGAATTTTAATTCTTAATTGTAATTCTCACTTTATAAATTGTTAATTGATAATTGATAATTTTCAATTCTAAACCATACTTTTGCACCCTGATATAACACGCAGCTATGAGAGAAATTCAATTTAGAGAAGCATTAAGAGAAGCCATGCAAGAGGAAATGAGACGAGATGAGTCTGTTTTCCTGATGGGTGAAGAAGTAGCAGAGTATAACGGGGCTTACAAAGTAAGCCAGGGCATGCTAGATGAATTTAGTGCTAAGCGTGTAATTGACACACCCATTACCGAGCTTGGTTTTGCCGGATTAGGTGTTGGAGCAGCTATGAATGGCTTGCGACCCATTATTGAGTTTATGACTTTTAATTTCTCCTTGGTTGCTATTGATCAAGTAATAAATTCAGCTGCAAAAATGCTATATATGAGTGGTGGTCAATTCCCGATTCCTATGGTTTTTAGAGGCCCTACAGGTAATGCAGGAATGCTTTCGGCACAACATTCTCAAAATTTTGAAAATTGGTTTGCCAATACACCTGGATTAAAAGTAGTGATACCTGCCAACCCTTATGATGCCAAAGGATTGCTTAAATCATCGATTAGAGATAATGACCCTGTTATTTTTATGGAGTCGGAATTGATGTATGGAGACAAGGGTGAGGTGCCTGAGGGCGAATATTTAATCCCTATTGGACAAGCCAATATAGTACAAGAAGGAACCGATGTTACCTTGGTATCTTTTGGTAAAATATTAAAAGTGGCTCAAGAAGCAGCCAATGAATTAGCTAAAAAAGGAGTTTCGGTAGAAATTATAGATTTACGCACAGTTCGACCAATTGATTATAAATCGGTTGTTGAATCAGTGAAGAAAACCAACCGATTAGTAATTGTAGAAGAAGCTTGGCCAGTAGCATCCATTGCTTCTGAAATTAGTTACCACGTTCAAAAATATGCCTTCGATTATTTAGATGCACCCATTAATAAAGTTAATAGTATGGATGTGCCTTTAGGCTATGCCCCTACTTTAATTGAGGCGGCATTACCAAATGTAAAAAGAACAATTGAAGCAATTGAGGCCGTGATGTATCGTTAAGCATAAAACTTACACCTTAAAAAAATGATGCAAGGTTCGCTTGTGCTCATAAATACAAAGTCACAAGCAATATGCTCGCGCCAGCAGTGAATTATCATTCTAGTGTTCAATTCTATTTAACGGGTAGGCAAAATGCTATAGAAGTAGTATTTTACAGAAATATTAGTCTCCGGTAAATATTTTGGTAAAATCATTTCCATTATGATGGTGTAATTAGAATAAACAGGCAGATGGCAGATAAGCTAAATAATAAAGCAGATAGTTTTAGGATTAATCTAACCCATACAATTAAAGATATAATCTTTATCTCTCTGGGTATAGTTTCTGCCGGCTTTGGGCTTAAAGGGTTTTTACTGCCTAATTCATTTATTGATGGTGGAGCAATGGGTATTTCCCTGTTAATAGCAGAAACAAGTGGATTGTCACTATCTATTCTAATTATAGCGGTTAATATACCGTTTCTAATCTTTGGTTTTTCACAAGTCGGTAACTCATTTGCAATTAAGAGCATTTTGGCCATAGTTGGCCTTGCACTAATTGTTTATTTAGTACCTTATCCAATTATTACCTCAGACAAATTACTTGTTGCTGTTTTTGGAGGTTTCTTTTTAGGTGCAGGCATAGGGCTGGCCATTCGTGGTGGCTCTGTAATAGATGGCACAGAAGTGGTAGCCATATATTTGAGTAAAAAAACAGGACTCACCATAGGTGATATTATCTTAATTTTTAATATCATAATTTTCCTTGTTGGCGGTTACATCCTT
>JAMOMJ010000440.1 GCA_027067135.1 Cyclobacteriaceae bacterium | reverse complement strand
TCATTTACTTCATCAGTAAAGCTACCCCCACTATTAGATAGGGTTACTGTACTGCCTGTTTTAGAAATTGTTTGCAACTCGTTGGAAGTGCTGGCATCGGCATCGTTCACATTAATCCCAAGTGTGGCTCCACTTGAAAGGCTAATATTACCTGCTGTACCATCTGTGCTAATATTTTGTAATTCATTTGCAGGGTCAAAATCTGCATCATTTACATCATCAGTAAAGCTTCCTCCACTATTAGATAGGGTTACTGTACTGCCTGTTTTAGAAATTGTTTGCAGCTCATTGGTAGTGCTGGCATCAGCATCGTTTACATTAAGCCCAAGAGTGGCTCCACTTGATAGGCTAATATTACCTGCGGTTCCATCGGTACTAATATCTTGTATTTCGTTGGTTGGACTAAAGTCTGCATCGTTTACATCATCAGTAAAGCTGCCTCCACTATTAGATAAGGTTATAGTATTGCCTGTTTTAGAAATTGTTTGCAGCTCGTTGGTAGTGCTGGCATCAGCATCGTTTACATTAAGCCCAAGCGTAGCTCCACTTGATAGGCTAATATTTCCTGCGGTTCCATCGGTACTAATATTTTGAATTTCATTGGTTGGGTTAAAATCTGCATCGTTTACATCATCAGTAAAGCTGCCTCCACTATTAGATAAGGTTATTGTATTGCCCGTTTTAGAAATTGTTTGCAGCTCATTGGTAGTGCTGGCATCAGCATCGTTTACATTAAGCCCAAGAGTGGCTCCACTTGATAGGCTAATATTACCTGCGGTTCCATCGGTGCTAATATTTTGAATTTCATTGGTTGTGCTATTATCATTCCCAATTAAGCTTGATAAGTCAACTGATTTATTGCCTCCTGCATCGGTAATTTCTAAGTTAGTTCCATTAAGAATTATACTTTCTATCAACTCATTGGTAGCATCGTTGTCGTTTAGGTTAATCGTGTTACCTTTTGATATTGATAATTCATTTCCGTTTAGCTCTAACAACTGTATGTTATTATTGAGTGCATAGGGTGACCCAAGGAGCTCTTCAATACCTAAAATTTCATACCCACTTCCCAAGTCAATTTCTACCTGCATAAAATAAGAAATTTCGCCCCAGTTTAAATCTTCCAACCTATTTCCTAAAATATTATTTCCCCTACCTACAATCAACCTAAAAATGCCAAAGACATCCGTTTTGGTTAAGTGTGTTTCTTGATAGACTGCTGGGCCATATTCATCTTCTTCCAAAATGGTAAAGCGTAAATCAATGTCTCGGTTAGCTAAAACCTCTCCTTGAGAATCTCGTCCAAAGCCTTCTGATTTAGACTGGTCAATGGCCACGGCTTGATAGGTAAAACCAAGCTTTTGTGCTGTTGAATCTGCCGAAATTATAAACCATGATGAGATGATAAAAACTGATATGAAAGTATAGTTTTTCATGAATTGGGTATTTTAATATGGGGATATTTGTTTTTTCGTATTTATTCTAAAAAAAACAGAGGCAGCAATTTTAAACGAATGGATAAATGCTTGTTGGCTTAGGTCTTTCTCTATATTTGTGAGTCCTCTTAAATAACCTATGGTTAAAGTAGTAGAAGCATCGTATGAGATATTATATTTAATACCAGTTTCGAGATTAACGCTAAGATTAGATTGTGCTAAATCTTTAGAAATGTCGAATTGGCTAAATCCCTGGGTTTGTGTGCCACTAATTAGAAAATCATATACAATTCCACCTCCAAAGAAAAAGCCAGTTTTCTTACGGTAATAAGGGTAGTATCTATAGGCAATAGCAGTAGATATAAATTGCATATTCCAAGTGGTGAAAAGGCTGCTTTCTTTATCTTCAAATTTGCTTGATTTATAACCAGCATCAATACCTAGTTGATGAACAGATTTTCTTCTCACCTTATAGCCTATATTATACCTATAATTAATAGTAGAAATAATGCCAGGTAATCCTTTTAAACTTTTGTCACTAACACCGTTGGAATTCTTATAATTCACGTTACTAAAATTACCACCTAAACTAAATCCTATAGCGTGTTGCCCTTTACCAAGGAGGCTTAAAAAGATTAATGGAACAATAAAAATATATTTCATACTGTATTTTGGTTAAAAAAAAGACCGTAAACTATCTGAGCATAAGCAGCTTCGTAAAAAATGCTTTATTGCTATTGGCTGCTTTAATAATGTAAACTCCTTTTTGGATGTTTAGATAATCAATTGAGTATAATGCTATATCTGATGATATTATATCTTCTTGAATAATTTTTCCTTCCATAGAAATAAGCATTACTTTAAACGGTAATAGGCTTGCACAGTCTAAACATTCTAAATTAACTTGACCTGTAGTTGGGTTTGGGTAAATTGTGAATTTTAGAGGTAAATTGTTAGCACTGGTTATGCGTACATATTGATGTTGAAAGCCTTGCAATAGCACAACTTTATTGCTACTGAAAGCACTTGTTAACGATGACTGCCCTATAGTTTGATTTAACGAAATTTTGTATTGCTTTGAGAATAAAGCACCTCCAGATATACTTGTGGTAGATTTAGTTAGTAGAACTTGTTGTGCTTGGATATTATAACTAGTGATTAAACTTATGATAGTGATAACAAGACCATAAACTGCTTTTTTCATATAATGAAAGTAGTTATTTTTTAAAAACTAAACTAACATTATTATATATAAACTTTTAGAGTATATAATAGGTGGTTGAATATGTTAAAAATGTAATAAAATATCTATATTGTGCTATTGTTGAGATATTGCTACATCAACTTATAAATCTCAATCCAGATTTTAATCAAAATCATTTACCTTCTAAGTTCAAAGTATCCATTCACCGTTTCATCTGTATCAATTAGGTGAACGGTGTAATAATAAGTGCCTGTAGGCAATTCATTATTACCTCCTTTATTAGAAACTCCTGAAAATATGACATCATTATTATTATAGCCAGCGGCTTCAAACACAATATCACCCCAGCGATTAAAAATTTTAATTTCATTATTAGGGTAGGCTTCTATGTATTGAAACTCAAGAAAATCATGTTTGCCATCGCCATTTGGGCTTACGGCATTAAATGCTTTAATAGGCAGTGCTTCTACATTAATAAAAATACTGGCTTCTGTGCATGCTCCATCAAAATCGCATACTTCAATAATTACTTCATCTGTTCCAAAAAACACCATACCTGTATAATCTACAATTAAATTATTATTGGCATCCAATGTGGCTTTAGCACCACTGCCTGGTTGCTGAATAATGCGAATTGATGATAAGTCTAGGTTGCCATTTAGGTCGGATATTAAGCTAATAATATCAATGGTTACAGGCGAACCAGGTACCGCTGTTGCAGAACCATCTTCAAAATTAGGGGCATCATTAGTAATGGTAATAGATGCAGTTGCATTTGCAGTTTGGTTACACTGATTTTTAATTTCAAACCCAAAACTATCTGAACCTACATTGCCTGCCAAGGCTGTATAATTAATAGTTCCATCTGCATTAATTTCTACTGTACCTTTTGCGGGGTTAGAAATGATACTTGTGGAAATTACATCTCCAGTATTAATAAAACCACCATTAAATACATCTATTAATGCCGTTTCGTTGGTTTTTAAGATAGCTGATTGGTCTATGGCCGAAATAGGAAGGCTAATGTTTAGTTGAACCTGATCTGACATAGAGCTACAATTTGTTGCAACAGTTGTAAGGGTAAGGATTACAGTTCCAGTAGAAGAGTCATTACTTCCCGGTGTATAATTTGTTGTTAAAGATGTATTATCATCAAAAAGACCATCACCATCACTTGACCATGTGCCTGCCGAGGCTCCACCACCTACAGCTCCTGTTAGCGTAATAACATCAGAAGGGCACATGGTTTGATCTGCTCCTGCATCTGCCGTATGTGTTGGTGCCAACGTTACTGTGAGTGCATCTGATGCAGTTGGGCAAACTCCATTACTACTTGGTGTGCCCGATGAAATGGTAAGAATTACAGAACCGTTAGTACGGTCAGTAGCGCCAGGAGAGTAAATAGGGCTTAAGCTCATTGCATCATCAAAACCACCATCGCCACTAGAAACCCAGAAAACAGGTGTGGTGGCGTTATTAATTGTAGCTGATAATGAAACTGTTCCCGTTTCACAAATAGTTTGATCTACTCCAGCATCTACCACATCGAGGCTGTTAACTGTTAATATTAGTTGGTCTGTTGTTTCAATGCAAGAACCACTTCCATCAGGGTCTGGAACCGTAAAAGTAAGTGTAATGCTACTTCCGGAATCTGTAATACCAGGTGTATAAATAGCATTAAGGCTGCTGGTGTTGTCAAAAGTACCATCGCCATCGGAGCTCCAATTACCACTGGTTGCATTGGTTAAGGTAGCTAGTATGGTTGCAGAATTGTTGGCACATATTGTTTGATCAGCACCTACATTTACTGTGGGCAATGCCAAAAATGTGATAAGTACTTGGTCTGTGACCGCAGGGCAAGGGCCTGAGCCATCTGGATCATCTGTTGTTATTGTTAGCGTAACAGATCCTATTGTAAGATCAGCAGCACTTGGAGTGTAAATGGCGTCAGTTAAAGTAGCGTCACTAAACGTGCCACCACTTGGGCTGCTCCATAAAATAGAACTTGCAGCTCCTCCAAAGCCTCCACTAAGCGAAATGTCTCCACTTCCACAACTAGTAATATCTGCACCTGCATTTACCGTAGCTGAAGAAAAGGACATAATTAATTGATCAGTGACTGCAACACAAGGGCCAATTCCGTCAGGGTCATCTGTAGTAATTGTGAGAATTACTGAACCTGCCGCAACATCGGCAGGACTTGGGGTGTAATAGGTAACAACATCAGATGTATTGCCAAATGTGCCACTCCCAGATGTACTCCATAATACTGTAGAGGCACTACCGCCTTTACTAGCCTCGTTTAAAATATAAAGGAGACCTGTACAGTTTATGATATCCGTTCCTGCATTAACAGTAGCGGCAGTATTTATGGTTAACTGCATCTCATCGGAAGAGCCTGTGCAAGGGCCAGTGCCGTCAGGGTCGTCAGCTATTATGCCAATAGTAATGGAACCTGCCAGAATATCATTTGGGCTTGGAGTATAGATTGTGGAAAGAGAGGTAGTACTAGAAAATGTTCCATCTCCGCTTGTGCCCCATGTAATGGTGGTTGGTTCTCCATTTTGTAATGCTAAAAGTGAAGCTGTACTTCCTGCGCATATTGTTTGGCTACCTCCAGCACTTATGGTTGGCGGGTTTGAGCAGCTCGCAAGTGGTTGTGAAACATCCAACGATATGAATGTAGGTATTGATAAATTAGGAAAATTAGATTGTAACGTTTG
>JAMOMJ010000439.1 GCA_027067135.1 Cyclobacteriaceae bacterium | reverse complement strand
ATCTAAACTTGCTACGCCACTACTATCCATTGGCTCAACACTAGTGGAATCTACGATGGTTATTTGTAACGAATCTTTTGCTTCAATAGAAAGACTATCCTGCGCCATTGAGCCTATTGCACCTAATACAAATAAAATACTAGCGATATACTTGATATATGGCTTCATTGCTATTGCAGGTTATGTTTAAGGTGTCCGCACAAAGTAAATTATTTTGACTAAAATCACTTATGGCTTTTGAAATATCGCATTCTACGATGATATTATTATCAGTTCTTTTTAAATAGGAACGTTCATATTTTACTAATAAAGTATTTGTTAAATATAGTTCAAGGTTAGTTGTGTCTCTATAAGAAATGATAAAATTAGAACTGTCCTCGTTCATATTTAGTGGTAATAAATACGTGTTAACTGTATCTTGATAATAGCTATAATTACCCGCCCAAACATGGTTAATAGAGTCAATAATTACTACATTGGAGGAACTATCTGCTACTTTGTAAAATCTAATTTTTAAGAAGGGCTCTTCTGCAAAAGGTGCACAATCATCGCAAGTGTTGCACTGCATAAAGCTAGCTGCTAAACATAAGAAAATGAGCATTTTTTGCATGGTTCAAAATTGATATAAAAATACGGAAGATATTAGAAAAGGACTTTTTTATTCAGTTAGATTCTTACCCAAGTTTTATGCCAAAATGTTAAACGGGGTCAACATCAAAAAGTATTTGCACACTCTTGAATTCAGTATTTTGCAAAATTTGTTGACTACTTTTCCAAATGATTGTTTTCAGGTGGTTTAGTTTTTTTTCTGTTTTTGGTATTTTGATAAGTACTTCATAGAGGTATTTATTTCTAACCTTAGTTATTACAGGTTGTATAGGGCCATATATGGTAAGTGTTACAGGCAAATTGGTATTCAATTGTTGAACCAACATATTTGCCGATTCTGAAGTTATTTTTACATCCCTATGCTTTAAAGTTATTTTAATAAGCCTAATAAAAGGAGGGTAATTAAATAATTCTCTTTCTTCAATTTCATTTTTATAAAAGGCTACATAATCTTGATTAGCGATGTATTTGATTAAATTTTGCTCTGGGTTGTACGATTGGATAATAACTTCTCCCTGAGTTTTTCTTCTCCCTGCTCTTCCAGCAACCTGGGTGGCTAAGTTAAACGTTCTTTCAGCCGACCTAAAATCAGGAAAATGAATCATTCTGTCAATATCAAAAATTCCAACGAGCAGCACATTACCAAAGTCCAATCCTTTGGCTACCATTTGAGTGCCTACTAAAATGTCAATTCTGTTATTTGCGAAATCTTCAATGAGCTTTTCAAAACTATGCTTACCACGTGTAGTGTCTTGGTCCATTCGACCTACCTTTTTATTAGGAAAAAGTAGTTGTAAACTTTCTTCTAACTGTTCTGTACCATAGTTATTGGTTTTTATATTAGTGGAACCACATTCTTCGCAGGTACTAGGTACGGCCTCTGCATTGCCACAATAATGACAGCGTAACTCATTTTTATACAGGTGGTAGGTTAAACTAACATCGCATCGGGTGCAATGTGGAGTAAAACCACAAACGGTACAATTTAGGTAGGGCGCATAGCCCCTTCGGTTCTGAAAAATAATAACCTGTTTATTTTGTGCAAGAGTAGAAGTTATGGCTTCATACAACTGTTGGGTTATATGGCCTTTCATCGTTTTCTTTTTTTGCTCCCGTGCCACATCCGCTGTTATAATATTAGGCATAAGCGACCCTCCAAATCTTTTTTTTAAGCAAATTAATTGGTATTTACCTTGTTGAGCTTGATAATATGATTCAATGGAAGGCGTTCCTGATCCCATTACAACTTTGGCATAGTGTATATGGGCAAGCATTAATGCAGCATCTCGGGCGTTATACCTTGGAGACGGGTTGGCCTGTTTATAACTTGGTTCATGTTCTTCATCTATAATAATAAGCCCCAAGTTATCGAATGGTAAAAACAGAGAAGAACGCACACCGATGACAAAATTATATCTACTCGTTTGTACACCTTGCCAAACCTCTACTCGTTCATTATCCGAAAATCGAGAGTGATAAACTCCAACTTTACTGCCCAAAATCTTTTTTAATCGGATAACCAATTGGGTGGTTAAGGCAATTTCTGGTACCAAAAACAGCACTTGTTCTCCATTATCGAGTGCTTGTTTTATAAGTTCGATGTAAATTTCTGTTTTGCCACTACCTGTAACTCCATGTAGGTAGGCGATAGAATTTTGCTCGAAAGAGCTTAGAATCTGGTTGAAGGCAGTTTGCTGTTCTTTGGAAAGAGGTAAGCTCGGAGAGGTCTCTATGTTTTGGTCGAACCTAGATTCGAGCACATCAAAAGTTTGAATAACCTGATTATTTTCTAACGTTTTTAATGAGCTTGGGGAGCATCCATTATCTAAAAGGCTTTTCTTTCTAATGCCTTGATTATTTAAGTCAGGTTGCTCAAGAATTGGAAGTAGTTTTAAATAGGTAATTAATATGTTTTGTTGCTTCGGTTTAGATTCTAAATTTTCAAATACTTGTTGTAATCCATCTTCTTTGATTAAAATAGTTGGATTTAATCTAATATACTTTACAAATTTAGGGGCAAAGCGCTCCTTAACTTTATCATATAAAATAATGGCTTCTCGATTTAGAAGCGATTTTATTAGTTTGCTAATACTTTTTTTGCCTACCAATTTCGGTATTTCCTGAAAGGCTATTTGTTCGTGCTCTTTCAAATAGTTAATAATAACTTCTTCGTCAATAGCTAAGTTATCTGGAGCAGTAAAGCTTGGGTTAAGCTGCACCAATGATTCTGAACTTACTTTGAGCCCAGAGGGTAATGCTATATTTAATACATCTCCAGGATTAGCCATATAATAAGAAGCTACCCAATCCATAAATTGAAGCATATAGGCATTAAATGCAGGCACTTCTTCTAAAATGTCAAGAACTAGTTTGGCTTCGTAGTCTTTAGGAGGAGTTTCGTCTATACTTTTTACAATTCCAGTTAACACATTACGTGACCCAAATGGTACAACAACCCGTTGGCCTACAGTTATAATATCGTTTAGTTCATACGGAACTCTGTACGTAAAAAGCTTAGGCACAGGAACAGGCAATATGAGTTGAACGAAATAGGTTTTCCTATCTATAGTATCAAACATATTTGGGGTTGAACTGGGCATTTAAAAGTGCTTATTTTAATGAAATTTCAATTGGGCCAATAGGCATAGTTTTATCAAGCACTTTTTTAATTTCAGGTACTAAAAGCTTTATAGTTAAGTACGAATTATCTTGAGCATTTAGTATTAATACACTAATAGGATAAGTTAGAAAGTTCTGTTGGAATTGAAGGTTTTTATCAAAGGTGAGTAAAACTTTAAAATTTTCATCAATCATTAATTTTAATAGCTCCTCGTTTTTACAGCCATTCCATTTTTTGTCAGATACGGTATAAATTTCGTAATCAAGGAAATCTAACTTTAATCGTTTAGGCAAATTTTCATCAATCAACAGCTTCATAGAGCTTGATTATCTGATTGGATGTTAAAAATTTATTAGCAATTTCAAGAATACCAATGGTTTGATCTTCACTAACACTTGGAAAATCTTCTAGAAACTCATTTATAGTAACCCCTTTTTCCAAATGCCAAAAAAGTGATTGTACAGGGACTCTGGTTCCCCTAAAAACAGATTGTCCATTCTGAACTCCTTTATCTATTGTTATATATTTTTCAATAGTGTTCATACTCAAATATAAGAGTTTTGGCACGAAACAGTAAGATTGAAATTTTGATCATAACAAACTGTTTTTGGTAATTTGCCTTTTTAGTTGTTCAATTTCAGAGGAGAGGTCAAGTTTTACATTAAGAAGTTCTAGCTTCTGGAGTGTAGATTTTAAAAACTGTTGATGTTTTTCGGAGTTTGGCGTAAAGGGTTTATGTTGTAGTGCCTTTTGTAATTGTGCCAATTCTTTTAAGGTATTTAACGTTTTTTCATCAAAAAAAGAGCTTGAGAAATGTTGCCATATATATTCTATAGCTTGCTCAGTTGGATGAATCAGATCCGAGGTATAAAACCTGTAATCTCGTAAGTCATCTACTAAAATTTCATAAGCTGGGTAGT
The DNA here is from genome assembly GCA_027067135.1 of Cyclobacteriaceae bacterium. Taxonomy (GTDB): domain Bacteria; phylum Bacteroidota; class Bacteroidia; order Cytophagales; family Cyclobacteriaceae; genus JAKISE01. The sequence continues at coordinate 18,111 of JAMOMJ010000439.1, read as the reverse complement.
AGTTTATATGGGTGTATGTTTGGTCTAAATAATGACTCAATAAAAATAAATGCGATTTACTAAGGTTGTTTAGAGCCAATGTATCTTTTGTGTGCCTTACAGGACTAACGGTTATTATTATTTTTAATTCGGGGTTAAATTCTTGTAGAAATTGAATGAGATTATCATACACTAATTGGGTTCGATCGAACCCTAACATATCTTTTCTAAATTCTTTCTGAGGAATTTTATGGCAATTAGCAACCTGAAGGCCTGTTGAATTTTGATAGTAAACCCATGAAGTACCAAGAGTAAGTATTAACCAATCGGCTTCTTTTAGCTTTAATCCTAACGTGTTGAGCTGCTCATCGATTTGCTTAGCACAATCTTCTTGTGAGTGCCCATCCATATCTGAGTGAGTAAGAAGGTTAACATAATTTGACCCTGTATTAATATAAGTTTGTTTATCTGGCCTATTGCCTGTTAATGCAAAATTTATAGCTCTTGCAATAGACCTTGGGTCGTATAAAATACCAAGTGGGTTATTAAAGGTTTCGAATTTAGAACGCCTTAACTTTTGATCCATTGAATTGGCAAAGCAAGAACCTAAGGTTATGAACTTATCTCCAATATTGATAGTTGATTTACTTTTTACAACGGGTACTTGGGTTCTAAATTCCATAGTGTAAAATTAACGTATATTCAGGTTATTGCGAATCTCGTCTTTACGAGATGTGGCAATCTGTTTTTCAAATACAGTTTTTATGACAGGTTGCCCCGTTGTGGCAAAACAAGCTTTATCGCATTTAATTTTAGAGTCTTGAAAGTATAAGCACAAAAAAAGGCTGCTCAATTTAATGAACAGCCTTTGGTATGTTTAATGCAATTTACTTATTCAGCTACTACCGAAAAATTAATAACGGCTTTTACTTCTCTGTGTAAATCAACAGTAGCTTCGTATTCGCCAACAGTTTTAATTTCGCCTTTAAAAGAAATTCTTCTTCTATCTACATCAAAACCATTTGTTTTAAATATTTCAGTTAGTTGATTAGAAGTTACAGCCCCAAAAATTTTACCATTCTCGCCTGCTTTAGTTCCAATTTTTATTGCTAATGCTTCCAAACCATTTGCTAGTTCTTGTGCATCATTTTTCATTTTCTCAGCTTTATGAGCAGCTTGTCTAATATTTTCGTCAATCATTTTACGATTGCTTTTATTAGCCAAAATGGCTTGCCCCTGAGGAATTAAAAAATTTCTTCCGTATCCAGGTTTAACAGATACTGTATCGTATTTGTAACCTAATCCTGGTATATCTAATTTTAATATAACTTCCATTTTTCGATTACTTTAAAGAGTCTCCAGTATAAGGTAAAATTGCCATGTGACGTGCTCGTTTAATGGCTTGAGCAACTTTTTTCTGAAATTTAATACTTGTTCCAGTAAGTCTTCTAGGTAAAATTTTACCTTGCTCATTTACAAATTTCATTAGAAAATCAGGATCTTTATAATCAATATATTTGATTCCATTTTTCTTAAATCTACAGTACTTAGGCTTAATATCCTGTCTGTTTATGGGTTCGTTTTGTAGTGTCATTTTGCTGCTGCCTCCTCAGTTTTTTTCTTTTTAAAAGCGCCTTTGCGTCTTTTTTCATTATACTTCACTGCGTGTTTGTCTAACGAAGTTGTCATAAAGCGCATAATTCGCTCATCTCGTTTGTACTCAGTTTCGAGCTTAGCAACAGCACCACCTTCAGCATCAAATTCAATTAGGCAATAAAACCCAGTTGATTTGTGACCAATTTGGTAAGCTAATTTTTTTAAGCCCCAATTTTCTTCATTTACAATCTTTGCACCACTGTCTTTGAGTATTTTGGCATACCCTTTGACAGCATCCTTTACCTGATCATCAGATAAAACGGGAGTAAGAATGAATACCGTCTCGTAATTGTTCATTGTTTATAATTATTTTGGAGTGCAAAAGTAGTTAATAGGTTCTCTAAATGCAATGCTCTATGCTAAATTACTTCACATAAAAAAGGTCTTAGAATACATAATTCTAAGACCTCATAAATAATTTACTTTTGCTATTTAAGCAGGCACCAATTCTAATCCCATCAGTTCCATTTTTAGCTCTTCAATCTCTTGCTTTATTTTAGTGGCAGATTCTTCGGCTCTATGCATCATATTTGCAGCAAGCTCTTGATAATAATGAACACCGTCCATTAAATTACTTTGAAACTGAGCCAATCCTTTTAATTGTCTATCCGTTGTTGCTTCTGTAATCTCATCCATTTTTTCTCTTAAATGTTTGATATACATTTTTAACTCTTTCATAAACATATTAGGCCGATGAGCACTCAATGCTACTTTGGCATTTCCATAAATATGACCCACCATTTGTTGCAATGAAACTATGCTTGAGAAGTAAGCCAAGTTTGGCCCAGGACAAATAGAAACACCTTCGCCTTTCACATCAAAGTTTGCTACTTTCATAGCAGAGGTTCCCAAGCCTACACAAATACACGATTTGTCTAAAATTTTATCTAAGGTTGTTTTTCTGTCAGCAGCATTCAACTCTTCTTGCGCATCTAATTCTTTAATCTTTATGCGTTGGTACTGTCGCGAAGCTGTACAAATAGCTCTATCCGAAAACTCTTTCGATGAAACCAAGAATTGTTTTGGGCAAGAACTTCCTGGCCTGCCACTTTCTATTTTAGCATGCTTAATATCGTCTTGTGTATTCCCTCTTAAGGTATTAAATGGCACTCCCAAAGGTGATATGCCACTTAAATAAAGATCTTCTTCTTTGGCTTTTGCCAATTGTTGTAAGGTGTGATCGTCAACAGTTGAAGCTTCAGGAACCAATAAGAAGGGTGTTCCCCAACCTACAGAATCTACTTCATACTCATCTATTAGAAAATTATGTTCTTCAGCTGTGCCAACACCACCTTGTGTTGTAACCAGTAGCTCAATTGGCTTACTTGGGCAAGTTCTGTCTTTTGCCTTTAAAGCAGCTTCTAAAATTTCAAAAGTTGAATTAATCAATTCTTCTTTATGATTTTTAAATTCTTTTAGAATAGGCCCCATCAATAAACCATCTGTTGCAAAGGCATGGCCTCCACAATTTAAGCCTGATTCAATCCGGTATTCAGATACCCAAAGTCCTTTTTTAGCTAAAAATTTTCCTTGGATCATCGCTGAGCGGTAATCGCTTACTTTAATAACAATCTTCTTTTTTATATATCCGTTTTCATCTGGGTAAAAATCATCAAATTCAGAGATATAACTATATAATCTGGGGTTCATACCTGCCGAGAAAATGATAGACGACTCCAAATCGCTATTGGCATAGCCTCGTAGTGCAGCGTGTGCATCATTAAATTCAGAAGGTAATTCTTCATCACCATTATAATTCACCTTGTCCAATTTGGTCATGATGTTAACATCAATGCTGCCAGTAGATAGGTGTTTGTGTGCCCAATCAAGTAAATCTTGTTTGGAGTACGATTGACTCGAAAATTCGTGAAATTTTTGTTTTACTTCCGACATATTAGGTAGCATATGCATGTATTTGTCAAAAGCAGCGCTTGATTCTTTTATCGAATTTTTAAGTTCTTCAAATTTCTCTTCAACAATTTTATCAACCAAGTTAAGGTAAGCCGTAATTCGTTTGGCACGGTAATCTTCTATTTTGTTCGAAATTTCATGAAATGGTTCATTAATTTTCTTCGTGTAGAATTCCCGCATTTTTTCTATCAGAATATCATCAACCAATGATATTACAGAAGAAATTCCATATTGTGCGACTTTAATGGGTGAATCAATTGTAAACCCAGTACCCATAACTGGAATATGAAAAGAGTGCGATTTTATCTTTGTTGCCATATTCGTTGTTAAATTAAGTGGAAAGATAACACTCTTTAAATTCCGATGGCTTAACTTTTTTTACTTTTTAGAAGAAGTTGATTCATTTATTGAAAAATATTAATAAAAGACTAATGTATCTTATTAAAGTGTAAATTATTAAAAACTAATAAAGGCCACCTGAGTTAGATTATCTAATAGCCTTAATTGGTTTTTGTCTGTTTGTTGCAATTATTTACATACTTCTCACACTGCCACTGCCACTTACTTTTTCACGAATTTTAGATGGGTCTCCGATGTAACGGATGCTTCCACTTCCACTAATATGAGCATCAATCTCGTCTTTTACTTTTACTTTAGCTGAACCAGAACCGCTGATGTGTGCCTCTAATCTATTAGTGGTAAATTCGCTTGCATTAATACCTCCAGAACCACTTATATGTAAATCATTGGTAGATGCCTTGCCTTCGAGTGTAATTCTTCCCGAGCCAGAAATATGTGTTTCTATATCTTCACACTCTACATAAAGATCCATTTTTCCAGAACCACTAACGCTTAAACTTACGTTTCTGCCATCAAGGTTATTGCTATTAGTTATTTTTCCAGAGCCACTAACACTGGCACCCGTAAAGTTTTTTAATGTAACTTTTACGGTTACATCATCTAGGTTATCACCAAACCAACTGTTATTATTTTCTCTTCTAATTTTTAGTTTGCCTCCGCTAACATAGGTTTCAATTTTTTCTAGATCATCTGCATCTCCTATCAATACAAGGCTGTTAGAATTTCCTTGTGTGATTATAAGATCTCCACTAATTCCAAATGATACATAGTCGAATTCGCCTACTTGACGAGTTTCTTTTTTTTGTGCTTGAACTGCAAATGCGAAAACAAATGCAATGATTGTAAGGGTTAATTTTTGCATAATTATATTGAGTTTTTTGTTAAAGACTGAGATTGTAGCTACTAGGTTGCATGGTTTCTCAAATTTGTATAGAATTTGTGATAAGTGGAATAACTCAGAATAGTTAAAATGTTATTTTTGATAAGTAAATTAAATCAATATGGCTAAAAATATAATTGTATTTGGGGCAGGACTTGTAGGGAGCGTAATTGCTTGCGACCTTGCTAAGCACCATAACGTTACTTCCGTTGATATTAATAAGGAGTCTTTAGGTCAGTTGGCATCTATGGGAATCTCAACCAAAGTGGTTGACCTTGCTAAGTCTGGAGAGGTTAAAAAAGCAGTATCTCCTTTTGATTTAGTAATTGGAGCCGTGCCAGGGTTTATGGGCTATGCAATGGTTAAAGAGGTAATAGAAGCTAAGAAAGATATTGTTGATATTTCGTTTTTTCCTGAAGACCCATTTCAACTACATGAGTTAGCAAAAAAAAATGGCGTAACTGTAGTAACCGATTGCGGTGTGGCACCTGGTATGGGCAATATTATTTTGGGCTATCATAATAAAAAAATGAAGGTCGAAAAATATGAATGTCTTGTGGGTGGGTTGCCAGTGGTACGTGAGTGGCCTTATGAGTACAAAGCGGTTTTTTCTCCCATAGATGTAATCGAAGAGTATATTCGGCCTGCTCGCTATGTAGAAAATGGGCATTTAATAACGAAAGAGGCTCTTTCGGATGCTGAATTGATTGAGTTTGACAGAGTGGGTACATTAGAATCTTGGAATTCGGATGGGCTTCGCACCCTTGCAAAAACTATGCAAATACCTAATATGATTGAAAAAACATTGAGGTACCCAGGATGCATAGAGTACCTAAAAGTCTTAAGAGAATCAGGCTTCTTCTCCTATGATGAAATAGACGTAAACGGTAGTAAAATAAGACCTGTGGATGTTACGGCTAAACTGCTTTTTCCTAAATGGAAGTTGAAACCAGGAGAAGAAGATTTTACGGTAATGCGTATTAGAATTGAAGGGGAGGAAGATGGAGTACCTAAAAACTTAGAATATTATTTATTAGATAAGTACGATAGAGAGAATCAAATCATTTCAATGGCAAGAACTACAGGCTATACATGTACTGCCGTGGCAAACTTGGTATTAGAAGGTAATTTTAACCGTAAAGGAATCAACCCACCAGAATATGTAGGGGAGCAAGAAGATAATTTTAAATTTGTAATCAGTTATTTAGAAGAACGAAGAGTAGTGTATGAAGTGAAAACGTATTGAGGTAAAGTCGGAAGGCCGAAGTCCAGAGTTCTTCTAGCTCCTGATTTCGAACTTCCAGCTCCTCTAGTTTGATAAGTCAATCCATCTCCTTAATTTGCCCTTTTAATTTTTCAATATGACAAAAAATCCTTCGCTTTTTCAAGCAATTATTCCCATCGTTTTTCTTATTGGTTTACTTTCTATAAATGTGTATTTATTTGGTGATGATGCGACTTATGGAGCCAACCAAATTGCTTTATTATTAGCGGCAGCAATAGGGGCTTTGCTTGCAGGTAAAATTGGATTTAGTTGGGAGCATACTTTAAATGGAATTGTAAAGAGTATAAGTTCGGCCATGTCGGCCATACTTATATTAATGCTTATTGGTTCGTTGGCAGGTACTTGGTTAATTAGTGGCATTGTGCCAGCCCTTATTTATTATGGGTTAGATATTTTAAATCCGACTATATTCTTATTTGCAGCGGTAATTGTGAGCGCAATCGTATCATTGGCAACAGGTAGTTCTTGGACTACTGCCGCAACTATAGGTATTGCCTTGGTTGGTATTGGTAAAGCCATGGGTATTCATGAAGGGGTAGTAGCTGGAGCCATTATTTCTGGTGCTTATTTTGGAGATAAAATGTCGCCATTATCAGATACTACCAACTTGGCACCAGCCATGGCAGGTACCGATTTGTTTACACATATTAAGTACATGGCTCTTACCACAGTGCCTACCATAAGTATTACCTTAATAATTTTTTTAATTTGGGGTTTTACAATAGATAGTTCTTCGAGTATTGGAACAGTAGATGAAGTACACCAAGCCATTGCATCAAAATTTACCATAACTCCTTGGTTGTTTTTGGTGCCAGCAATAGTTGTGGGTATGATTTTGAAAAAAGTGCCTGCACTACCGGCTTTACTTGCAGGAGCCTTATTAGGAGGTGTTTTTGCTATTATTTTTCAACCTAATATTGTACTTGAAATTGCAGGGTCATCTGGTTCTTACTGGGATTATTATAAAGGAGTAATGATGGCTTTATTTAATGAAACCAGTGTTGCTACTGGCAATGGAATGGTAGATGAATTGCTTTCGGCCAGCGGTATGTTTGGTATGATGAATACGATTTGGCTTATATTGTGTGCCATGGTGTTTGGTGGCGTCATGGAATCTGCAGGCATGCTAAAACGTATTGCTGATAGTATCATTCAGTATGCAAACTCAACAGGTTCATTGGTGGCCTCAACGGCTGTTACTTGTGGCTTCTTTAATTTAACAGCTTCGGATCAATACATCGCCATTGTGGTGCCTGGCCGAATGTTTGCTCCTGCTTATAAGGATAGAGGTTTAGCTCCAGAAAATTTAAGTAGAACCCTTGAAGATTCGGGTACTGTTACTTCGGTGCTCGTACCTTGGAACACTTGTGGAGCGTATCAATCAACTGTTTTGGGAGTAGGCACGTTTGCTTATTTGCCCTACGCATTTTTTAATATTTTGAGCCCAATTATGACAATCACATTTGCCTATGTAGGCATTAAGATTAAGAAATTGGCGGAGAAAAAGGACGATTAATTTTATGCCATTACGCGAACGAATTTCAACAGACGAAGTAAATGCTTTGCCAATGCGAGCTTACGAAGGTGAGATCGTACTTATTGATTCACTGGAGCAAGTAGATAAAGCAGTAACTGAAATTGAACAATACAATATTGTAGGTTTTGATACGGAGTCTCGGCCTGCTTTTAAAAAAGGAGAATCTTACCCCGTATCCTTGCTTCAGTTTGCAACACCTAAAAAAGTGTACCTTTTTAGAGTAAATCTAATTGGAATGCCCCCTGCCGTTAATCGGCTATTATCTAATCCAGACTTAATTAAGTTGGGTATAGCCTTGCATGATGATATTAAAGATTTGAGAAGGCTTGGTGTAAGCAACCCTCAAGGCTATCAGGATATCCACTCATTTATTAAAGACAAAGGGGTAATTAATACAGGTCTTCGAAAATTAGCAGCTATGATTCTTGGTTTTAGAATATCGAAAAGCCAGCAAACCAGCAATTGGGAGAATACTGTACTCAACGAACGCCAGCAAACGTATGCCGCTACTGATGCTTGGGTGTGTCTAAAAATATATGAGAAGTTGAAGGAGTTGGGGTTAATTAGCTCTTAACATTACTTACTTTAATTAGCATTTGGTTTGTGTCCCTCACCAAAAAGCAACACCCAGAAGCTTAGATTTTTACAGGATGATGCTTAGGCTAAACTGCGTAGGGGTTGTACGAATATTTGATGACCCACTTAGAAAAACATTTAACTCGTTAAGTGTTTTTCAAGCAGTCCCTAGGTAGTGTTCGTCTATAAAGTCAGTGTCTGGTTTAGAAAGTTTGCTATCAAGGCCTGTGACCTGTGAAGTATTCAGGTCGGACGATAGTCAGACCTGTACTATTTTTTAACGCAAATAGCGGACTTTATAGACGAACACTAGGTAGTGTATTTCTTTCTGTTTCTAAATCAAAAAAATATTTATTTAACTTTTCAACAATACGTTTAGCACTGGTTATGTTCGTGTGTTTTAATGATAATTTATATCCATTAACAATCCCTACAATTAAGTTATTAGTTGGTTTACTTGAATCTCGTTTAACTATAAATGGTTTTTTTATTTTTATCACTGTTTTCTTTTTATCAAAAGTTGCAATATATTTTCTTATTCTACCATCTTTAATTTCAAAGGGTGCTTCGGGTGCTTTTATTTTTCTTTTGCCATTTCCCCAATTTTCTCCTGTCTTAATTCTATTAATTTGCATTTCGGAAACACCAAAAACCCAAGCTATTCTTCTTAATGGTATCCCTAACTTAATCTGCTTCTTTATATGCTTTATATCTTTACTATTCAATTTGCTATTTATGTATTTTTTTTCTACAACAAATAAATTAGAATAATGCAAATTTCTCTTATCCCTATCCCTATAATCAATTGCTTGTTTTTTCTTATTTAGTTTTTTCGAAAGCACTTCAAAAGCAATTGCAACTAATGGAGCTACTGCTACATTATGTAGCTTTCCTTCCGTATCGGTTAAACTCACAAATCCTTGCCGAAGTATATTATTTTGAATTCTAAAATGAATTTTAATTTCGTTTATAAATACTCTCCCCTTTGTCCTCCAAGACCTTTTTTTACCTGTTTCAGTTCTGTATATTCGTCCTGATTCACTTATATGGTATCTTTCAAAATCTATTACCTCGCGGCATCTTTCACTATTAATTATTATTTCACCCATCCTAATTATTCGACCTCTTTAATTTATTACAATAAACAAAGATAAAAAAAATAGATTATTGAATTTGCGAACATTCCCCCATATACTATTTAACCGTACAAAGCCCAGAAAGGTTTACTAAAAAGACTCTTTACTGGTTTTTACCTAGCAACTTAAGAATATCAGCCTTCCTTTTTCATTCTGATGAACGAAGCCAAACTGTTTCGGGCAGAAACCTCATGTGGCTTGAGAGCAAAAATAAAATCAAAAATTTTAGATTCTCAATAATGCAAGATGATTTTTCTAAAAAAAATCATTGGAATAATGCATTTTTTTTACAATTCGCAGGCCGTGAAAATTCATTCACAAAAAAAATCATATCATTCACAAAGAAATAGTGGTCGTTCACAAAGAACGCATTGCAACTCGTTTTTTTATTTTATACAATTGAATTTATTATTCAGAAAATATTTTCAACTTAAATTTCTATTAATATGCTTCAATTATCTACCAATGCTTCAGGATTTTTTTTTAAAAATAGTAGGGAGCCAATTCTCAAATCGAACTTATTTAAGGCACTCAAATTAGTTTCTATTGTTCTTGCTTTTATTTGTTTGTCCAGTCTTGTTGTTGTAGCACAATGGTTGCAAACAAATGGGCCTGAGGGAGGTGCTATATCTGATCTATTACTTGATGCCGGTAGTTTATATGCCGTAACTGTAGATGGTGGGGTATATAAATCAGTAGATGGCGGAGCAAGCTGGAGCTTAGTTGGAGCCGACATTATAGACAACGGAGGAAATTCCATTATAAAATCTGGGTCTAACATAATTGCTGGTTCAAGTGGAGGTCCCTATTTGTCTGGCAATAGCGGGGCAAGTTGGTCATATTCTATCTCAGGCTTAATATCTTCTGATGTTTCGCAACTGCTACTAAGTGGATCCGATATTTATGCGGCTACACCCGGAGGCGTATATATTTCGGGAAATGATGGCGTAAATTGGTCAGGTGTTGGTTTGACTGACCTTAGTTCAGATATTGAAGCTATTGCCATGAATGGGGCTACGCTATGGGCAGGTTCATCTGCCTTATACAAATCTGTTAATAGTGGCATTAATTGGGTAGAGATAACAAATGTAGGATTTGCTGACACAGGAATAAATTTTGTTTATGTTTCGGGGAGTAATATGCTTGCCCAAAGCTCTGCAGGAGAAGGAATTAAATATACCTCAAATGGAGGAGCCTCTTGGGCAGCGGTTACAGGTATTTCAGAAACTATAACTACAATTTCTGAGAATGGAGGTATCCTGTACGCAGGTACAAATGGCGGAGGCATCTACACTTCTGTTGATGATGGAGCAACGTGGTCATCATTTTCAACCATAGGGCTCACTAACGATATAATTACCAGAATTTTATTTGATGGAACCACTTGGTATGCAGGTAGTGGGGGCGGGGTGTATAAATCAACTGACTCGGGTGCTAATTGGACTGAAATGGTAAGTGGAATGAAAGCCCATAAGGTAAATGCATTATTAGCAGATGGTGCCGAACTTTATGCAGGAACTGCAGGTGGAGGAATTTATAAATCTTCTGATGGAGGTAATCTATGGTCAAAATCAAATAGTGGAGTAACTGGTAAAAACTTCATAGTTTTCTCTCTATTAAAATCAGGTACTGATTTATATGCGGGCACTTTTGGTGGTGTAGTAAAAACTAGTAATAATGGAACTTCTTGGCAACAGAAAAACACAGGTTTATCATTCACTTTTGGAGGTAAATCAATGGTTTCGGCAGGTTCCAATTTATTTGTACTCGATTTTTTATCTACCATTTACACTTCTAATGATGGTGGAGATAACTGGAGTACAGCGATGGGGAACGGAGGAAATACGTTTTCGGGGTTACCATGGTCGATGGGTAGTGATGGGGTAAATATTTATGCTAGTGGTTTTTTTGGCGATATTGTTATGAAATCTTCTGATGCGGGTACTAACTGGCTAAGCTCAGCTACAGGAATCACAAACTCAGGGTTTAACTTTGCCTTACAGTTTTTTTATGATGGAACAAGTATGTATGCGGCTACAGCTGAAGGTATGTTTCGTTCCGATGATAGCGGTGCTTCTTGGGTGGGAGCTGGAACGGGTCTTCCAGGTGATAATGTAAACGCATTTACAAAAGAAGGAAGTGAAGTATATGTAGGTACTGGTGGGGGAGGAGTTTACAAAACGAGCAACCAAGGTGCAAATTGGACAGCATTTAATACAGGTTTAGGAAATCTAAATGTAACTAGCTTCTCTGAAAGTTTAAGTTATGTAGGAACAAATGGAAGTGGAGTCTGGAATGTTAGTTTAACAGCCCCTGAACTAGTTGGATTAAACCCAGATAGAAATACTTTATCTCTGCCTGAAAATGGGAACATCTCTATTCAGTTTAATACGGGCATTGATCAAACCACAATAGCCAATAATATTTCAGTTAGAGGCTCTCAATCAGGGGTAATAGATTTCACTTTAGCACCTTCAAGCAATGAAATTATTTTGTTAAATCCAACAAGTGACCTCTTTGCCGGAGAAGAGGTATTTGTAACTATTTTAGATGACCTTAAATCATTGGATGGAGGTTTAATTTTAAATGATATCTCTTATTCGTTTTTTGTAAAATCTACTGCAAAAATTCCAAATTTTGTACTTAAAAGTAGTACCCTATCATCATATACAAGAAGTGTGGCAGCAGGAGATATAAATGGAGACGGGCTAGTAGATTACTGTGCATCAAACGAAACAGAAGGTGTTTATTGGTATAAAAACAATGGAGACGGAACTTTTCAAGAAATTAATTTAACCCCAACCGCTTACTTGCTTTCTAACATTCACATTGCAGATATAGATAATGACGGTGATAATGATATAATTGTTACTTCGGAGGGAATTCATATTTTTGAGAATGATGGTTCGGAATCCTTTTCTGTAACCAATATAGTTGGCTCCCAAGGGGCTTGGTTTCAAAATAGTAAATTAGTAGATATAGATGCCGATGGCGATATTGATATTGTAGGAAGCAATAGCACTGAATTGTATTGGTTCGAGCAAACTTTAGCATTGCAATTTGGTGCTTTTCATACACTTGGTAATTATAGTACAATTCAGGATTTAGACGTAGCCGATATTGATAAGGATGGTGATTTGGATATTTATACGGTTTTTAAAAATGGTGCAAACACGGTAAATAAAATTATTGCGTTTAAAAATGATGGAAATCAAAATTTTAGCACGAGCGATATCTTAGTAAATAATTCATCTTCTGTTTCACTTAATTTAGCTGATATTGACAATGATGGTGATTTAGATATCATCGTAGGGGGAAATGATTTATTATTGTTTGAAAATACAGGAAGTGGATTTGTTAGATCGGTAATAGAAGCTAATATTTATTTTGGTAGCCCTACCATTGAAATTATAGATTTAGACGGAGATGGAGATTTAGACATCTTAACTGGTTTTAGTGCATATCAAGAAAATGGACAAAAAATTTATTATAACGATAATGGCACTTTCACCACTCAAACTATTCTGGGGTTAGATTATGCGTTTTCTATTGCAGTTGCCGATTTTAATGATGATAATGTAATGGACTTCGTTGTAGGGTTAGTAGGAGTAGAATCAGCACGTCTTTATCTTAATGCCTATTCTCCTATAACTCCACAAGTACCAGTTGTTTCTAATATAACAGAAACTTCAATAGACATTGCTTGGCAGCAACCTGAAGATTTTGGTTATCCTATATCAGAATATGTTTTAGAACAAAAAGTGCAGGGGGGCAGTTTTCAAGTGATATACTCTGGAGGAAATAACTTGTCTTATTCATCAACTGGTCTAGTTAAATCATCTAATTATAGTTATAAAGTTAAGGCAATAAATTCGAAAGGAGAAAGCTCTTATTCACCAGTTATAACAGCAACTACCTTACTCCTCAGTGCAGAAACTGATATAACAGCCTTCAGTTTGGCTGAAGAAACTGGAGCCGCTATTATTGATGCGGTTAATCATACAATAAATATTGAAGTAGCGTATGGTACTGATTTGACGGCTTTGGTCGCAACGTTTACCCTTTCACTTAACGCAAGTGCAGAAACTTCTATTGGTAATCAAATCAGCGGTAGTACCCAAAATGATTTTACAAATGCTGTAGTTTATTCTGTAACAGCAGAAAATGGAGTTACAAGTCAGAATTGGGTAGTAACCGTAACTGTTGCCCCAAATGCAGCAACTGATATAGTAACATTTAGCTTTATTGAACAAACATCATCAGCAGTTATAGATGACAATGCTAAAACTGTACAAGTTGAAGTTGCGTATGGCACAAACTTAACCTCATTGATTTCCACATATACTCTTTCAGCAGGAGCAACGGCCAAAGTAGGTACTACATCTCAAGTAAGCGGTGTAACAGTTAATGATTTTAGCAGCCCCGTTACTTATACTATTTTGGCTGAGGATGGAGTAACAAGTCAGGATTGGGAGGTAACAGTTACTGTTGTTCCCAATACCGAAGCCGAAATAACAGCTTTTAGTTTCCCAGAACAAGCACAACCAGCTTATATTGATGTGACTAACCGTTCGGTAACTGTTCAAGTTGGGTATGGTACAGATGTAGCTACTTTGGTAGCGAGTTTTACACTATCAGATGGTGCAACTGCAACTGTGGAATCTGTAGATCAAATAAGCGGAACTACCCCAAACAATTTTACTAGCAATGTTACTTATACGATTACTGCCGATGATGGTGTTTCCACTAATAATTGGACAGTTATGGTTAATGTTATTGCAAATTCTGAGGCCAATATCACAGCTTTCTCATTGGCTGAGCAAGCAGGTATAGCCACAATTGACGCAATTAATAAAACAGTAGATATTCAGGTTGTGTACGGTACAAGCTTAACCAACCTTATTGCATCTTTTGAATTATCAACAGGGGCAGTAGCTAGTATAGATGGAACGAATCAAACGAGTGGCATCACTACGAATGATTTTACCAATCCATTAACCTATACCATAACTGCAGAAGATGGTATTACTATTCAAAATTGGACTATAACCGTTATGGTAGCAAAAAATAGCGCAACTGATATCACAGTCTTTTCTTTCGCACAACAAACAGGTGATGCGGTAATTGATACAAGCAACAAGTCTATAGCTATTGAAGTAGCAACAGGCACAGATGTAACTACACTGGTGGCTGGTTTTACACTTTCTGATGGAGCAAATGCAAGCATAGGTGCGGTAGCACAAGTAAGTGAAAGTACAGCTAACAATTTTACAGATGATGTAACTTATACCATTACGGCAGAGGATGGTATTACTGCACAAGACTGGGTTGTATCTGTTACAGTCGCTCTCAATACAGCAACGGAAATCACAGCTTTTTCATTCCCTGAACAAACGGAGGACGCTGTTATTAATACATCGAACAATACAGTTGAAATACAAGTGGCTATTGATACGGATGTAACCAGCTTGGTAGCAAGTTTTACCTTAAGCAGTGGAGCTGTTGCCGAGGTTAATGGAACTTTACAAGTAAGTGGAGCAACAAGCAACGATTTTAGCAATTCGGTTACCTATACAATTACAGCTGAAGATGGTGTAACCACGCAAGACTGGACGGTTACGATTAAATTGGTTACAGGACTCAATGATGTTATGTTTGGTGCTCAAGTAGGCCAGGTGTATCCAAATCCATTTAATGACGTGGTTAGTGTGCCCATTAATATTAAAGAAAGTAATGCAACCATCAATATTAAGCTAATAGACTTAAATGGAAAAATATTGATAGAAGATGTGATTCGTAACCAGAGTGCGGGTGATTTTGAATATGTATTTAGAGCCAGCAAATTTAAATCAGAAATGAAAAATGGTACATACGTCTTACGAATTGAGATTAAAACAAGGGTTAATACCGAAGTGTTTACTAAAAAAATTATATATCAGTTGGACTAGTTGTTTGGAGATAAGCTCGTTGATTTTTGGAAGTATAAAGCCAGCAGACCTCTAACTGGGAAAACGAAGTACTTAACCAACGCCAGCAAGTATATGCCGCAACCGATGCATGGGTGTGTTTAAAAATTTACGAAAAGTTGAAGGAACTAAAACTAATCGCCTAACTAACTCCAAACTCTAGTCACTCCCAACTGGCGGTCATCAGACCTGTCAGGTTTTAAAAACCTGACAGGTCTTTTCTTTTCACCCTTCTTTCACTTCTTGTTTGGTCGAAAATTGCATTGGAATAATCCAATAAATTTAACATTCCGGCATTTCTGAAAATTCATTCACAAAGAAAATCATATCATTCACAAAGTTTTTAGTGGTGTTCACAAAGAACACATTGTAACTGATTTTTTAATTCTATAAAATTGATTGTTAATTAAAATCAATAGAAAATTAAAAAACTACAAAAATGTTATAATCAAGAATAGCGTTGGATTACTGCTATAACATATTTGATTGAAAACTTTACACCACATAAATTACCATTCTATGAAAAACCTATTAGTCCTTTTGTTAATACCACTCGCAGTGATTCCTTTACATGCACAAATAATGTTTGAGAGAGTTCTCGCACCACTCCCGTCACCACAACTAACAGCTGAATTTGCTGATGTTTCTTATGGTTCTATCGCTTTTGCAGATATAGATGGAGACAGCGATCTTGATATTCTAATTACAGGAAACAACAATTTAAACAAAGGCGTTGCTAAACTCTATAAAAATGATGGAAATGGGAATTATGAACTTGTTTTAGGAACTCCTTTTGTAGGAGTTATCAGCAGTTCTATCGCCTTTGCCGATGTAGATGGCGATAGTGATCAAGATGTTATGATAACGGGATCTCCAGGTTCAGGGCAACCTACCATTTCCAACCTTTACAAAAATGATGGTGCTGGAAATTTTACACTTGTGACAGGAGCTCCTTTTATTGGAGTTCAAGTTGGTTCTGTTGCCTTTTCCGATATTGATGGTGATAACGATCAAGATATTCTAATTGCAGGGATTGACGACTCTTATCAGCCTATCACCAAATTATACGAGAATGATGGCACAGGGGATTACACCCTTATTTCAGGAACATCTTTTGATGATGTTGGGAACTGTGTTGTAGTCTTTGCGGATGTAGATGGCGACAACGATCAAGATGTTCTCATTACAGGAAGAAATAGCGACCCACTATTTATTGCAAAATTATACAAAAATGATGGAAACGGAAATTATACTCTTGATGCAGGAACTCCTTTTAATGGTGTGATGGATGGCTCTATTGCCTTTTCAGATATTGATGGTGATAGTGATCAAGATGTGCTTATTACAGGGTATAACAACTCTTATCAACGAATATCTGAACTATATAAAAATGATGGAACTGGGATTTTTACACTTGTAGCAGGAACCTCATTTTATGCAGTTACTGGGAGCTCAGTAGCTTTTGTAGATATAGATGGTGACAACGACCAAGATTTACTTATTACTGGAGGTTTGGGAGCTTCCATACTCTATAAAAACGATGGAGCTGGTAATTATGCATATGTTAGTGGTACTCCTTTTGAACATGTTAGTCAAAGTTCAGTGGCTTTTGCAGATATAGATGGAGATAACGACCAAGACGTAGTTATTACAGGAATCAACGTTTCTAACTTTCCCTCAACCAAATTATACCAAAACGATGGGGCTGGTAATTATGAGCCTATTGTCGAAATGTTTGATGGGGCTCACACAAGCTCTATTGCCTTTGCAGATATAGATGGAGATAACGACCAAGATGTACTTATTACAGGTAAAAATGACAATGACAATAATTTTTCTAATACTAAGCTAATATCAAATCTTTACAAGAATGATGGAACTGGAAATTACACGCTTGTTACTGGAACACCGTTTGATAATGTTGCTTTTAGTTCTGTAGCTTTTGCTGATGTTGATGGAGATAACGACCAAGATGTGCTTATCACTGGAGTTGATAATTCTGTCTCAAGAATTAGTAGATTATACCAAAATGATGGAAACGGGAATTATATTCTTTTTCCTGGCAGTAATTTCCAAGGTGTTAATGCAGGTTCTATCGCCTTTGCAGATATAGATGGCGATAACGATCAAGATGTGCTTATTACAGGAAGAAGTGCTTCTTCTAATACTGCTGTATTTTTATACAAGAATGATGGAAATGGTCAATTCACTTATGTTGTTAGTGTCCCCTTTACTGCCGTTAGTCTAAGCGCTATCGCTTTTGCTGATATTGATGGTGATAATGACCAAGATGTACTAATTACTGGTTATACAAGCAGCTTTCAAGCCATTTCTAAACTTTACAAAAATGATGGTAATGGAAATTTTACATTAAACAGCTCTGTTTTTGAAGGGGTTTATAGAAGCTCTATTGCGTTTGCAGATATAGATGGGGATAACGACCAAGATGTACTTATTACTGGTAATAATAATGCTTTTGAATTAATTTCAAAGCTTTATAGAAATGATGGGAGTGGAAATTTTACACTTGTAGCAGGCACTCCTTTTGATGGCGTTGAACTAGGTTCTATATCTTTTGCAGATATTGATAAAGATAACACATTGGATGTACTTATTACAGGTAAAAATAATGCTTCTGAATTAATTGCAAAGCTTTATAAGAATGATGGGTCTGGAAATTACACCCTAGTACCCAATATGTCTTTTGATAATGTTCAATTTAGTTCTATAGGTTTCGCAGATATTGATAACGACAATGATCAGGATGTACTTATTACAGGACAGGATTTAAATGAAAAAAGCATTTCAAAACTCTATCGAAATAT